>JAFEDM010000345.1 GCA_018241625.1 Pseudomonadota bacterium
CGCAAGCGACGGGGCTCTGCTCGAGTCGAATTTTGCGAGAACGCCTTAGTGCTTGGCGTCATCCGCGGTGTTGGTGACGGCCTTGCCGGCGTCGGAGACGTCGCGGCCAGCGCCGGCGACGGTGTTGCAGGCGGCGACAGCCAGGCTGGCGGCCATGACGCAGAACAGAACGATCTTACGCATAGGGAGTCTCCAGGCTTGAAAACTCGCCGGTTGAAACCCCTACGCTGCCGCTTGGTTCCCTCCGGGCCGGCCGCCGGGGTCGGGAAACGACTCATCGGCCACAGGCGTGGGGAAGATCAGCCGCGCGGTGACGCCGCCGATATCGTTGCGGACCAGCTCGGAACGTCCACGCAGCTGGCGCGCGAAGGCGGTCATCAGCACCCGGCCCACGCCGGACGACACCAGCGCCTCTTCGGAAGCCTGGCCGTCGTCGGAGATCTCCATCAGGGCCTCTTCGCCCTCCACGTGGAAGTTCAGCGTCAGCGACCCGCCGCGGCCGGCGAAGGCGTGCTTCTGGGCGTTGGTGATCGCCTCGACGGCGAACAGGGCCAGGGGCGCCAGGCGGTCCGGGTCGATCACCAGGGCGTCGACCGACAGCTCGGTGCGCACCGGCGGGCCGTGGCCGATCTCGCCGGTGACCAGCTGGGCGGTGAGCTCCTCCAGGAACGGGCGCAGGTCCACCCGCTTCAGGTCGGGGCCCTGGTAGAGGGCGCGGTAGATCAGGGCCAGCGCGGTGATCCGCTGGCGCGTGTCGCTCATCGCCGCGCGCGCCGCCGGGTCGGTCAGCGCCCGCTGCTGCATGTTCAGCAGGGACGAGATGACCTGCAGGTTGTTCTTCACCCGGTGGTGGATTTCGCGCATCAGCGCGTCCTTCTGGGCGAGGTTGTCGCGCAGGGAGGCGTCGCGCCCGACGATGGCGTCGGCCATGTCCTCCAGGGTCTCGGCCAGTTCGCGGATCTCCGGCGGCGCCTTCTCGGCCTGCACGGGCCGCACGGAGAAGCGGCCCCGGGCGTAGAGCGAGGCGATCCGCTGCAGGTAGTTGATCCAGCGGATGATCACCTGCTCGGTCACCGCCAGCACCGCGGCCAGGGCCAGGCCGAAGGTCATCAGCGGGAAAAGGATGCCTGACAGGGGGTTCAGCCGCGCCCAGGACAGCAGGCCGGGCGACTGGGCCGACAGCACCACATAGACCTCGTCCCCAGCCACCGGCGCGGCCGAATAGACCCGCCGCTCGCCGCGACCGTCGAGGCCGTAGAAGACCATGGCGCCGTTCTTCTGCACCTGGTCGCGCCAACCGGCGGGCAGCTGCGGGAAGGCGCGACCGTCGGTTTCCGAGATGTAGCGGCCCGTGGAGTCCGCCAGGGCCACGTCGGCGTGGGCGGGCAGGGTCGGGTCGCGCACCGAGGGCTGCAGGCTGGCCAGGGTGATCACCGCGGCGAAGGCGCCGTCGAACGTCCCGTCCGGGGCGGTGGCGCGCACGGCCGTCAGCACCGAGGGCACGCTGGCCGTTCCGGGGTCGCGGGTGATCACCAGCGGATCGCCGCGCTGCAGCCGCTGGAACCAGGGCTTCAGCGTCCGTTCCGGGTCATAGGGCACGTCGCCGGCCGCGCAGGCCACCCGGCCGCGACGGTCGAAGCGGACCAGGTTGGCGTAGCCGGGGATGCGCCGGGCCACTTCCGCCAGCCGGTCGGCGCACTGATAGCCGATGGCGCCGGGCGCCAGGGTCTGCAGCAGGATGCCGGCGCCTTCCATGCGCGAACGCGCAGTGGCCGCGCTGCGCTCGGCCGCGAAGCCCAGGTTTTCGCGCAGCGCGATCCGCTCGCGATTGAAGGCGATGGCCGATTGGGCGACGCCGATCACCAGCACAGGCAAAAGGGCCGCGGCCAGGGCCGCGGCCAGCCGCACCCGGATCGTGCTGAGTGAACCCCAGGCGAGGCCCGTCATGGGGAAAGGCCGGTCATGAAGCGTCGAGATCCGTCCTCAACGGACGGTGCTTAGCCGCTCCGCATCGGCCAGGATAGCCCGCATGGCGTCGCTGGCGGAGGCGCCGTCGCGCTCATAGGCCCCGTCCTCGAGGATCGCGTGCAGCGCCCGGCGCGCGCGGCTGACGCGGCTCTTCACCGTGCCCACCGCGCAATCGCAGATTTCCGCCGCCTCCTCGTAGGCGAAGCCACCGGCGCCGACCAGGATCAGCGCCTCGCGCTGTTCGGCGGGCAGCATGGCCAGGCCCTGGCGCAGCTCATCCAGCGCCACCGGCGCCTCGGGGTCGTCCACCGCCACCAGGGTCCGCTCGGCGGCTTCCTGGTCGAGCTGGGTCTGCCGCCACGACCGGCGCTTCTCGGAGTAGAACTGGTTGCGCAGGATCATGAAGGTCCAGGCCTTCATGTTGGTGCCCATCTGGAAACTGGCGCGCGCGTCCCAGGCCTTCATCATGGCGTCCTGCGCCAGGTCGTCGGCCGAGGCGGGATCGCCGCACAGGGTGCGGGCGAAGGCGCGCAGGTGCGGGATCAACTGCACCAGTTCGTTCTTGAAGGCATTGTCTTCGGCCGCGCTCCGCGGCGCGCGCTCGGGCTTCTGCTGGTCGGTCATCAGCCTTGCTCCGACGACCGGTTGTCGGCCTTGCGCAGGATTTCGATGAATTCGTCGGGGACGGCCTCGTTGACCACCTCGTCGAACATCTGACGCAGGCGCACGCCAATGGCCTGCTGGCGCAGGCGGGCTTCATCCAAGGCGGCTGATGATCGGCGCGGATCAGGCGACGGCATGTTCTCGTTCATAGACTCGGCGTCCCGCTCGCGCGGAGACCGCCCCCTCTTTTTGGCATCCTTGACGCCCTTCAACGCCCCACTCCGCTTCGAGTTCCCGAGCCGATACCCCCAAGATGCAGAAAACCCACTCGTGTGGGAACCAGTTCCCTACGGCAGCGTTTTCGGAGCATGCTGGGGTCCTCGCGGGGGGCGTACGCCTGCGAATGCTTCGTTTCCTGAGGTTGAGGACCGACGCGTTCAATTCAACGGGAGGGGTCTACCCTTGAGTCTTCTAGCTCGTCTTGCGCCGCATCTGCCCTACGTCCGCCGTTACGCGCGCGCGCTCACCGGCGATCAGACCACCGGAGATCACTACGTCCGTGTCGCCCTCGAAGCCCTGGCGGCCGGCGAGCGGACCCTGGAAGATCACCTGACGCCGAGGGTGGCGCTCTATCACGTCTTCCACGCCATCTGGTGCTCCTCGGGCGCCCAGCTGGAGGGGCCGGAGGTCGACGACCTCACCACCGGCGACGACGCCACGCGCCGCCTGTTGCGCATCGCGCCGCGCTCGCGCCAGGCGTTCCTGCTGACGGCGCTGGAGGGCTTCACCCCGTCCGAGGCCGCCCAGATCCTCGGGGCCGATTTCAGCGAGGTCGAACGGCTGATCGCCGAGGCCCAGTCGGAAATCGACGCGGAACTGGCCACAGACGTCCTGATCATCGAGGACGAACCGGTGATCGCCGCCGACATCGAGGCCCTGGTGACCGAGCTCGGCCATACGGTGGTCGACATCGCCGCCACCCGCACCGAGGCGGTCGACGCCGTGGCCCGCAAGACGCCGGGCCTGGTGCTGGCCGACATCCAGCTGGCCGACGGCTCGTCGGGCATCGACGCGGTGAAGGACATCCTGGCCCGCTACAACGTGCCGGTGATCTTCATCACCGCCTTCCCGGAGCGCCTGCTGACCGGCGAGCGCCCGGAGCCGACCTTCCTGATCACCAAGCCCTTCCAGCCGGAAACGGTGAAGGCGGCGATCGGCCAAGCGCTGTTCTTCCACCCGCGCAAGGCCTCGAAGCAGGCGGCCTAAGCGCTGCCGGAACAGGCCTTTCGGCTCTACGTTTGACAAGGGGCGTCGCGGCGACCGCGGCGCCCTTCGTCGTTCGAGGAGAGATAGAGACATGCTTGGTTGGGCCCTGGTGTTTGCGGTGCTCGCCATCCTGGCCGGTATCCTGGGCTTCGGCGCCCTGGCCGGCCTGGCGGCGACCATCGCCAAGGTGTTGTTCGTGGTCTTCCTGGTGTTGCTGGTGGTGAGCTTCATCATTCGCGCCTTCCGCGGCCAGTCGGTGGTCTAGAGGGCGAAAAACCGGGCCGGCGAGATTTTTCAAAAAAGTGCATCGGGCCCGGAACCACATCGGAGATCGAGGGTTTTCGTGAGTGCGGAGGCGGCGACGCCCCCCCGACTTGAGGCTGGCGACCCTGCTGGCCTGCCGTCTCCGCACCCCTTTTCCTGATGATGCACGCACCTGGGCGGACTTCGGTCCGCCCATTCTTTTTTGGCGCGATGGAAAGGCGCGGACCGCCGTCCGCTAGTTTTTCTCAAGGCTGGTCGAGGCGCCTCCTCGATACGAAAAGGCCCGGCGCGCCGTCGGGCGAACCGGGCCTCTCCAGGCGCTTGGTGTCCGATCTAGAGCGGCGGGCCAGCCCGGCCGCTGCGGACGAAGTTCATGATCAGCGAAACGATGAACAGCACGATGAAAACGTAGAAGGCGATCTTGGCGATGCCGATCGCAGCGCCGGCGATCGTGGTGAAGCCAAGCACGCCGGCGATGAGGGCGACCACAAGGAAGGTCAGGGCCCAGCCAAGCATGGGGATGTCTCCAGTCTGCGCGCCAGGAGCGGCGCTACTGGAAACCCAACGCTCGCGTGCGCGGCCTGTTCCGGCGGCGGGCGCCTAACGTTTCGAAGGCGGCGGCGGCGGCGGGCGGTTGGCGAAGGCGGCGGTGATGATCGCCGTCAGGATGCGCGGATTCTTGATCACCACGGCGGCGGCCGCGGCCACCGCGCCGGCGGCCACCAGGGGCCGGGCGCGGGCCAGCTCGATGAGCTTGGACGTGAGGTTCTCGCTGTCGCCCTTCACCGGCTTCGGCCGCGCCTTGCGGGTCAGCAAGAAGGCCAGGATGAGCGCCAGGAGGGCGACGATGCCGGCGACCGCGGCCGACGCCCAGGCCGGGCCGATGACGTCGCGCAGGGCGGCATAGATCGCGAACGCCAGCGCGATGACGCAGACGACAGCGGCGGCCGCGATCGCGGCGAAGGCCGCGACCATGCCGACAAACTTCTGGAAGATCATGCTTCCGACCGCCCCAGCCCGAAAGGCCGGATCAGCGGCGCGGCGAGGCGGCGGCGGACAGCAGGAGCCCGATCAGGACCCCGACGCCCAGGGCCGCGCCGGTGGCGGCCAGCGGCCGCTCGCGCACGCGCTCGGACATGTATTGCGAGGCCTCGTCGATGTGCTGGCCGGCGTTGTCGGCATAGGTGCGCGGCCGGGCGC
>JAFEDM010000346.1 GCA_018241625.1 Pseudomonadota bacterium
GCGTGGTGGTGGCCGCCGGCGCCGACCCGGCCGCCCAGGCCCTGAAAGGCAAGACCGTCGCGGTGCTCGGCGGCGCCATGTACGCCCAGTACCGCATCGCCAAGGCCGCCGACGTCCTGGCCCTGCACGACGGCACGACGGCGGCGGAAGGCGCCTCGTGCTTCGTCAATCCGCTGACCGCGCTGGGGATGGTCGAGACCATGCGCCGCGAGGGCCACAAAGCGCTGGTCCACACCGCCGCCGCCTCCAACCTCGGCCAGATGCTGCAGAAGATCTGCCTGGCCGACGGCGTGCAGCTGGTGAACATCGTGCGCAGCCCGGCCCAGGCGAAGATCCTGACCGACATCGGCGCGAAGCACGTGCTGGATTCCACCAGCGCCGACTTCGTGCCCCAGCTGACCGAGGCGCTGGTGGAGACCAACGCCACTCTCGCCTTCGACGCGATCGGCGGCGGCAGGCTGGCCAGCCAGATCCTGGGAGCCATGGAAGCGGCCCAGAGCCGCGGCGCCGCCTTCAGCCGTTATGGCTCGATGACCCACAAGCAGCTCTACATCTACGGCGGGCTCGACACCGGCCCGACCGAGCTGGTGCGCAGCTATGGCATGGCCTGGGGGATCGGCGGCTGGCTGCTCACCTACTTCCTGATGAAGATCGGCCCGGCCGAGGCGCAGAAGCTGCGCGAACGGGTGGCGCGGGAGATCAAGACCACCTTCGCCAGCCACTACACCGCCGAGATCGGCCTGGCCGAGGCCCTCAAGCCCGAGGTGCTGGCCCGGTACAACGCCAAGACCACCGGCGAGAAGTACCTGATCAATCCCCAGAAGGGCCTCTGACGGCAGCCCAAGCGTGAGCGTATCCGATCCGGAAGACCTGGTGACCCAGGGGTTCGGCTGGCTGCAGAGCCACCTGCTGAACCACGCCGAGCTTACCCTCCGCACGGCGCTGGCCGCGAAGCCCGGTGACGTCAGCGCCCTGCGCCTGCACGGCATCGCCCTTTTCAAGCTGGGGCGGCGCGACGAAGGGATCGCCGAGATCGCGCGCGCCTGCGAGGCGCCGGGCGCGAGCCCGCGGGCCTGGGGCGACCTGGCCGTGGCGCTGCGCGACGCCGGCCGGATCGCCGAAGCCGAGGCCGCCTACGCCCGCGGGGTGGCGGCCCAGCCGGCCACCGCCAGCGTGCCGCCGCTGGCCACCCAGGTGTTCTGCACCGACCTCGGCCACCACGACTTCAAGATCGTCGACTACGACTACCGCGCCGAGATCCGCTACGGTGGCCAGCGCCCGGCGCACCCGGAGCTCCGCGCCCAGATCGAAACCGGCCGCGACCGCTACGCCGCCTTCCTCGACGCGGCCGCAGCCCTGCAGCCCGACTTCGCCGATGTCCAGCTTGGCGGGACCTACGACCAGGCCGAGCCCTTCTGGCTGAACTCCTGGTTCCCGCCGCTCGACGCCATCGCCCTCACCACCATGCTGAAGGCGCACAATCCGGCCCGGATGGTCGAGATCGGCTCCGGCGTCTCGACCAAATACGCCCGCCGCGCGATCCAGCGCTACGGCCTGCGGACCCGCATCACCTCCGTCGATCCGCAACCGCGCAACGAGGTCGACAAACTGTGCGACGAGGTGCTGCGCCGGCCGCTGGAACGCTGCGACATCGCCCTGTTCGAGGCGCTGGAGCCGGGCGACATCTTCTTCCTCGACAGCTCGCACCGCAGCTTCCAGGGCTCGGACGTCACGGTCTTCTTCCTGGAGATCCTGCCGCGGCTGAAACCCGGGGTGGTCGTGCAGGTGCACGACATCTACCTGCCCTACGACTACATCTCCGGCCACCTGAACCGGCTGTGGAACGAGCAATACCTGCTGGCCAGCGCCCTCATCTTCGCGCCGGGGCGGTTCGAGATCCTGTTTCCCAGCTGGTTCGTGGTTCAGGACCCGGCGCTGTCGAGCCAGGCCGAGACCCTGTTCCGCAAGGGCGCCATGTCCGACCTCAGCCTCTATGGCGCGAGCTTCTGGATGCGCGTCCGCTGACCGGCGGCCCTAGGCCCGCGCCGGGATGATCACCGGCAGGGTCTCGTAACCCTTCACGAAGATCGAGTGGGTGCGCACCGGCTCGCCGGCCAGTTCGATCACCGGGAAGCGCTTCAGGATCTCCTCCCAGATGATGGTCAGTTGCAGCTCGGCCAGCCGGTTGCCGACGCAGCGGTGGATGCCGAAGCCGAAGCTCATGTGGTGGCGGGGCCGCTCGCGGTCGATGCAATAGGTTTCCGGGTCGTGGACGGCGGCCGGATCGCGGTTGCCGCTGACGTACCACATGACCACCTTGTCGCCCTTCCTGATGGTCTTGCCGCGCAGCTCGAAGTCCTCGGTCGCCGTGCGCGCCATGTGGGCCAGCGGCGTCTGCCAGCGGATCGTCTCCGACACCATCGACGGGATCAGCGACGGGTCGGCGCGCAGCTTGGCGTATTCGCCGGGGTGCTTGTTCAGCGCATAGACCGAGCCGGAGATGGTGTTCCGGGTGGTGTCGTTGCCGCCGATGATCAGCAGGCCCAGGGTGCCGGCGTATTCCAGCCGGTCCATGTTCCGCGTCGCCTCGCCGTGCGCCAGCATGGAGATCAGGTCGCCGGAGGGCGGAATGTTCACCCGCTCGTTCCACAGGCCGATGAAGCGGGCGACCATCTCGTCGAGGACTTCGCGCTTCTGCTCCCAGCTGGTCACCGGGCCGTGGCCGGGCGAGTTGGTCATCACGTCCGACCACCAGGGCAGCAGGCCACGTTCGTCCTGCGGGAAGTCGAACAGGGTGGCGAGCGTCATCGCCGTCAGTTCCTTCGAGACGTGCTCGACCCAGTCGAACTCCACCCCGATCGGCAGGCCGTCGAGGATCTTGCCGGCCCGTTCGCGGATCAGGGGTCCCAGCACCTGCAGGTTCGACGGCGCCACCACCGGGCTCACCGTCTTGCGCTGCTCGTCGTGCTTGGGCGGGTCCATGGAGATGAAGCTCGGCCGGGTCCCGCGCTTGTCGGCCTCGGCCTTGGCTTCGAGCGTCGGCAGGGTGATGCCGTCGGCCGAGGAGAACACCTGGTGGTTGGAATCTACCGCCATGATGTCGTCCCACAGGGTGATCGACCAGAATGGGCCGTGGGTCGCGCTGTCGGTGAAGTGCACCGGGTCTTCGGCGCGCAGGCGCTCGAAGATCGGCCAGAAGGCGTCGGCGGCGAACAGGTCCGGCTGGGCCGGGTCCACCGCCTCGATCGGCAGGGCGGCGATCTGCGCCCGCGCCTCGGCTTTGAAATCGACCATCCCATCATGCATGGCGAACCTCCCAAGGTTCTGAAATGTCTTTGGGGCCTCAAGCCTCTTTGGCCCCATTGAGCGCCGCGCCGAGCCCGGGCGCAATCCCCGGCTGACAAGTCGGGGCCGCGGGTCCAAGAGTGTCGCGTGACCCCGACCACCGATCGCAGCGCTGAATCGCTCCTCGCCTTCTGGGCCGAGGGCGGGGTCGACGCCATGCTGCTGGACGAGCCGATCGACCGGATCGCCGCCGGCCGGATCCTGCCGCCCAAGGCCCCGACGACCCGGGTTCCGACGGCGGTCGCGGCGCCGGCCGCCGCCGCGTCCCCACTCCGCGTGGCCCAGCCCGACATCTCCGCCGCCGTGGCGCAAGCCGAGCAGCTGGCGGCGCAGGCCGACAGCCTGGACGCGCTGGTCGAGGCGATCCGCGGCTTCGACGGCTGCCCGCTGAAGTTCGAAGGCGCCGCCAGCCAGGCGGTGGTCTGGCGCGGCGAGGCCGATGCGCCGCTGATGATCGTGGGCGAAGGCCCCGGCGGCGACGAGGACCGGCTGGGCCAGCCGTTCGTCGGTCGCGCGGGCCAGCTGCTGGACAGGATGCTGGCCGCCGCCGGCCTGACCGGCCGGGTGATGATCACCAACACGGTCTTCTGGCGCCCGCCCGGCAACCGCACGCCGACGCCGGCCGAACAGGCGGTCTGCGCGCCCTTCGTCGAGCGCGCCATCGCGCTCGTGAAGCCGAAGATGCTGCTGCTGGTCGGCGGGGCCTCCGCCAAGTCGGTGCTGCGGAAGGACCAGGGGATTCTCTCCATGCGCGGCCGCTGGCACGAATGGCGCTCGACC
>JAFEDM010000347.1 GCA_018241625.1 Pseudomonadota bacterium
CCGGGGATGCCCGCGTACCATCGAGATGACCCCGGCGGCCATCGAAGAGCGGTTCGGCGCCTACCTGCAGATGAAGGTCGCGGCCTTGTTGCCGAAGCTGGAGTGCGGGACGGAGAAGGGCTGCGGCTCGAAGAACATGGTGCTGTTTCCCTGGAAGGAGAAGCCCAGCCTCGCCAAGCCGAGGCCCGAAAAGCCGCAATCGGGCGAGCTGTTCTAGCCATGGCCACGCCGTTCCTGGCGTCGGGCGCACGGACCTCGCCGTTCACCTTCACGGTCCGTCTGGACCATGACGCCTACGAGGCCCTGGAAATCGACTGCGTCAGCGAGGCGGCGGCGATTGAGGCGGCCCGCGAGGTGCTGCAGGCGCAGATCGATCATCGGCCGGCGCTGGCTGGGCCCGCCCAGCGAGGCCTGGTCGGTGTCGGCGCCGGGTCGATGCTCGCCGATCCGGACAAGGTGATCTGGCTCGGCGAATGGGAGTGGTCGCCTGCCGACGGCTGGTACTGGCAGTCGAGCGACTAAAGCAGCAGACCCTCCGCCGCTCGTTCGGGCTTCGGCTCCGGCGGCACCACGATCAGCGACCCTTCCGGCAGCGGCCGCTGCAGGTGCTTGACCTCGGGCCAGGGCGCATCGCTAAGCCACAGCGCCCAGTCCTCCGGCGCGTTGAGGATCACCGGCTGGGCCTTCTCATGGTAGGTCAGCACCGGCTCGGTCGCTTCGGTCGTCATGAAGCCGTAGGCCTCGAATTCCTCCCAGCCGGTCTTGATCTTGCGCACGCAGGCGTGGGGCGTCCAGGCGCCCGCGAAGAAGGCGAGGGGCTTGTCCTCGGACAGCGCGAACCAGAACGGCTTCAGCGTGCCGCCGACCTGGTCGGGCTCGCTGAAAGAGGTCATGGGCACCAGGCAGCGGTTCTTCGGCCCGAGCCACTGCTGCCAGTGCTTGATCTCGGTCTGGCGCACGTTGGTGATGCCCTTGTCGGGCTCCATCTTCAGCAGATCGTCCCAATCGAACGGCTTGTTCTTGGCCAGGAGCTTGGCCTCGCGCTTCCGCGCTTCCTTCTCGATGTATTTCGGCGGCGTCGGCAGGCCCCAGCGCATGTCGCGCATCTCGAGCTGGCCATCGTCGCCGCGGAGTACGACAGGGCCCGGATAGTCGGGATAGATGCCGGGCTGGGGCGGCTGGTTGTTGTTCCGGTCGCGCATGGCGCCGGCCAGAGAGGCGACCTCGGCCCGCGAGCGCATCATTGCGTAGAGATTGCACATCGGCTCAGCTTCAACTCCCGTCCCCCTTCATATGACGTCCGAACAACGCCGAAGTCGACATGACCCAGCAGGACAATCTTCCCAGGATCTTCCAGGCCAACACCGACCGGCTGTTCCAGCGGGTGATCCATCCGGGGCTCGCCGCCCTGCCGATCCACCCGGTGCTCACCTTCGGCGAAGCGCGGTCGATGGACGAATTCCTGGATCGCGCCGCCGCCCAGGTCGACAACTACACGGCCAACGAGGCGGCGAAGGCTTTCACCCTGACCCTCGCCGCGCTGTTTGAGCGTCAGCTGCGGATTTGGGGCCGTGGCCTCGGTGTGACGATGACCAAATACAAGGCGGGGAGGGAGCCCTTACTAGATTACCTTGGCCTTTGCGCCGAGACGGGCGATGTCGATCTCAACGAAGGACCCATCGGCTTCAACCTGGTGGAGATGTTCCTGGTCGCCAATGTCTTCCGACACGGTGACGGAACGTCGGTCGGCGACCTCCGCAACCATGCGCCCGGACGGTGGACCTACGATCCCAGCCGGTATGTCGACCTGCTGCCCCCGAACGAGGAGCAGAGCGAGCAGCTTTTGGTCCAACCCGGGGACGTCGTCCGATATGCCGGGGCGTGCGCCCGCTTCTGGGGCCGGGCCGACAAGTTACCATTGGCGGTGAAGGACCCGCCCTACGGCTGACGGGAACCCTGTTGGACTCCCCGGGATTCTCCAGCTGAAGGAGTGCCCGTCATGTCGAAACGCGAAGAGATCGAACCCACCCCCGGCGATAAGCGCTACGTGCGCCGCGACAAGCAAGGTCAGTTCAAGAGCGAGGTCGACGAAGGCCGCTCGCTGGCCGCTGATCAGCGGCACAAAGCGAAGCACACGGCCAAACCCGGACAAGGCGACCGCGGCGATCGAAAGCCGCACTAGCGTCACGGTGACAATGTCGGGGGTCGCGCGTTCGAGCAGACGTGAGGATCGCGACCTACAACATCAACAACGTCAACCGGCGCCTGGACAACCTGCTGGCCTGGCTGGCGGCGACTACGCCTGACGTCGTCTGCCTGCAGGAGCTGAAGGCCGAGGATCTGGCCTTCCCGTTGGCGCAGATTGAGGAGGCTGGCTACGGCGCCGCCTGGGTCGGCCAGAGGACCTGGAACGGCGTGGCCATCCTGGCGCGCGACGCCGATCCCGTGGTGACCCGCACCCGCCTCCCGGGTGATCCGGCGGACGGTCAGGCGCGCTACCTCGAGGCGGCGGTGAACGGGGTGCTGGTGGCGTCGATCTATCTGCCCAACGGCAACCCCAACCCGGGTCCGAAGTTCGACTACAAGATCGCTTGGTTGGAGCGATTGATCGCGCACGCGGCCGGGCTCCTGGCGACCGGCGCGCCGGTCGTGCTGGCGGGCGATTACAACGTCGTGCCGACCGAGGCCGATATCTACCAACCGAACAAATGGGCGGGCGACGCCCTGGTCGATCCGAAAGCCCGGGCGGCGTTCCAGCGCCTGCTGGACCAGGGTTGGGCCGATAGTCTCAGGGCGATCCACCCTGAGGGCCCGCTGTGGACGTTCTGGGCCTACCTGCGCAATCGCTGGCCAAACGACAAGGGCCTCCGGCTCGACCATCTGCTGCTGTCGCCGGACCTGGCCGATCAGCTGGTCGATTCCGGCGTCGATCGCGCTGCGCGGGGCGAAGAGGGAGCCAGCGACCACGCCCCGACCTGGATCGAGCTTGATCGGTGACGGCGCACCCGGTCACCCCCGACGGGCGCTACTTCCTGGTGCGCGGTCGGCTGTGGCGCACCTCCAATCCAGCGCTGACCGAAGAGGCTCGTCGAATGTTGGTCAGCCGGCTGATGACCGCGCGCCGAGCGGTCCGGGACGCGTTACGCGCCAAAGACCGAGACGCTGAAACCAAGGCCCGCGCCGACGTCGATGCCGCCAAGGTGGCGCTAGGCGAACGAGGCCCGGTCTGGTGGAGCGACGGGGCGCCGGACCTCAACCGCCACATGGCCCGGACGACGGCCTATGCGGACTGGTTCGTCAAAGTTAGCCAGCCGTAAGGACAGCCCGCTCCCGCTGATCCCGCGCCCCATCTGGATCCTCGACCGCCGCCACGGCCTCGATGCAGTCGGCGACATAGTCGGCGGGCAGATCGTGCTCCCGGGCGCCGGCCAGGACATGGTCTTTGTACCATGTATAGGGCTTCAGGGCGTCGTCGATGGCCCCTTGAGAGGCGAGATAGGTCAGGACCTTCCGCCTCCGGCCCTGGCCGTTGGTGACGGTCACGATCTTGGCGTCATAGCCCTTGCCGGCCCCTTCGGCGGCGTCGAGAGCGCTGCGCTCCGCTGGGTCGAACTTGAAGAGGACGCCGATGACGGCGTCGCCGTTATCCCCAGTGGCGTAGGCGTCGCATTTGGCCGAATTGTCTTTGCTGCGCTTGTGGAAGCGCAGCGCATGCCCGGTAAGGGTGGCGACGCCCAGGGGCTTGGCGTTCGGCATCCGCTTTTGGAGGCGCGCCGTCGCCATATTCGAACCATAGGCAAAATATTCGGTGAGCTCGGGCGGACCGGGTTGGGTGTCCGTCAGCGGAGCGACCGGGGGATCGCCCGGTCTTCGCAGGGCGCGCAGCGGTGCGGTCATGATGCCATGTTCGTCGGTGTCCTCGCCCTCGCGGGTGATGATGGGCTCCAGTTTGTCGAGTCCCAGGATCGGTACGGGCCGGCCCGCCCATCCGCAGTCGGTGCAGCGGGGTCGCTCGAACAAGACGCCCGGCGCGGCCGTGTTCTCGCCTTGCTCCGGCTCCAGATGCGGTGACCCGCACTTGGGGCAGGCTTCCGGCACGCCGCGCAAGCCACGGAGGATTAAGGACGACGCCATGCCGATGGCGTGTTGGAGCATCCCATGGGCCATGTCGGCGTCGACCCACGTCGCCGATTTGGAGTGGGTCAGCCAGTTCGAGAAGGTCCAGGCGGACTCGAGCGCTCCTTTGGTCGCGCCGCGGCGCTCCTTGTTGGACTCGCCGGGCATGAGGTCGTTGCAGATGATCTCCGTCCAGGCCCGGAAATCCGCACGCTTCGGCGGCGCGTCGGTCCAGACCGCCGCATCTTGCGCGGCGGCAATGAGGGCGAGGAGCGTCTCGCGGCAGCGAACGCCGACCGCCTGGTATCCAGCAAGGTTGTGAGCTTGGGTGACGGCCGCCCCTGCCTCCTCCATCTGCTGATAGACGGCGCCGAAGGGTATCAGCCGCTGATCGTCCAGCTGCTGCTCTTCCGTGCGCGGAACCCTGAGGATCAGGCCGATGTGGAAGGTCAGCGCCAGATCCATGTTCGGAAACTGTTGCTGGGAGTAGAGATTGGTGTTGCCAGTGATGACCCACCAACGGTCCTTGTTGGTGTGGATGTCCCAGACATCGTGGCGGGTGTTCAAAACGGCTTCGGAGTAAACCTTCTGCATGAAGGTCACTTCGAGGTCGGGAGCCTGCCACTCGAAGTATTCCCGAACCGACTCGATCTCGTCTTCGGTCGCCTTCAACATCCGCTGGCCCCATCCGAGGCCTGTCGCCCCATGTTTTCCGAACAGCTTGGGCCAACATAGTGCGCCTCGGCCCGCTGAGGGAGATGGGGAAAGCCCAGGTTTCCGGCAGTCGGGGTCATGGTGCTCGGTGTTTCGTGTTTGTTCCTGTGCTAATTATGGGCCTCATGACCGAGGCGCGAGTCCGCAAGATCATCCACGTCGACATGGACGCCTTCTACGCGTCGGTCGAACAGCGGGATAACCCCGCGCTGCAAGGCAAGCCGGTGGCCGTGGGCCACGGCGCGCGCCGCGGGGTGGTGGCGGCTGCGTCTTACGAGGCGCGCGCCTTCGGCGTG
Source organism: Pseudomonadota bacterium (assembly GCA_018241625.1). Classification (GTDB taxonomy): domain Bacteria; phylum Pseudomonadota; class Alphaproteobacteria; order Caulobacterales; family Caulobacteraceae; genus Phenylobacterium. The sequence continues at coordinate 5,127 of JAFEDM010000347.1, forward strand.
CGCTCGGCGCTGCCGTCGGTCACAGCCATGCGCCAATGCCCCGAGCTGATCTTCGTGCCGCCCCGGTTCGAGGTCTATCGGGCAGTCTCCCAGCAGATCCACGCGATCTTCGCTGAGTTCACCGACCTGATCGAGCCGCTGGCGCTCGACGAGGCCTATTTGGACGTCACCGCCAACAAGGCCAGGTTGGAGACGGCGTGGCAGACGGCGAAGGCGATCCGGGCTCGGATCAACGAGGAGACCGGACTGAACGCTTCGGCGGGCGTGTCCTACAACAAGTTTCTTGCCAAGCTGGCCTCGGGCCAGCGCAAGCCCAATGGCCAATTTGCCATCCAGCCCCACGAGGGGGCGGCGTTCGTGGAGGCGTTGCCGGTGGCCAAGTTCCACGGGGTGGGGCCGGCGACGGCGAGCAAGATGCACGCCTTGGGCATCTACACCGGTGCCGACTTGAAGGCGTGGTCACTGCAAGATCTGCAGGCGCGGTTCGGCAAGTCGGGGCCGTGGTATTACGCCATCGCCCGGGGTGAGGATTGCCGGGCAGTCAACACCAGCCGGGAGCGCAAGTCGTCGGGATCGGAGACCACGTTCCACGAGGACCTGATCGACCCCGCCCGGATTGAGGCCGGGGTGATCGAAATGGCCAACGACGTCTGGGCCTGGTGCGAGAAGACCGGCCGGCGCGGGCGCACCGTCACTGTGAAGATCAAGTGGGCCGATTTCCAACAGGCGACCCGCAGCCAGTCGTACCCGCGGGTGCTGGAGAGCCGGGCCCAAATTCACGAGGCCAGCCTAACTTTGATCCGGTCGGTGTTCCCGCCGCCCAAGGGCATTCGGCTAGTGGGCGTGACGCTGTCGAACTTCGCGCCCGCCGCCGCTACTCTCGCTGCAGCCACTGCCCTGCAGCTTGAGTCGGACGCCGCTTGATCAACGCCCACCCCGACACCGCGACAGCGGAAGACCTCGAGGCCATGGCGCAGGCGCTCGATCGGTCTGGCGGCTATCGGGTGCTGCGGCGCCTCGCCCCGCTGCAAAATCGTGAGGCGCCACAGGGTGTGCGAACTCGCACCGGCGTGTTCGTCGACACGGAGACGACCGGGCTCGATCCCGCCCGAGACGAGATCATCGAGTTGGCGATGGTTCCGTTCACCTACGGCATCGACGGCGAAGTCTACGGTCTCGGC
>JAFEDM010000348.1 GCA_018241625.1 Pseudomonadota bacterium
CGAGGCGTCAGCCGGAGCGCCGGCGGCCGGGGCCGCGGCCGGAGCGGTCGCCGAAGCGTCGGCGGCCGGCGGGGTCGCGGCGGCCGGAGCAGCGGCGTCCGTGGTCGTGGTCGTGCTCGTGGTGGCCGCGTCTTCCTTCTTTTGGCAGGCAGACAGGCTGAGCGCGAGGCCGGCGGCGACGGCGACCGAAGTGATGATACGCAGCTTCATGGAAAGGCTCCCCTGGAGGACAATGGAGGACGATCCCCCGACATAGGCGACTCTTACACAGCTTCGTGAGTTCCCAAAATCGTGATCGTGAGTCGGATGCGATTTTTCGTCGCCGCGGCGGTGGATTTCGCGCTCGCCCTCCGGTAGCCAAGCCCTTGCAGGAGGCCGGCCAGCGCCGTCCCCAGCCGTTACAAGGCCGAACCCGGGTGGCTGCGGCGCTCGACTTCGGCGCGGGATCAGGCGAACAGGGATCGACGATGGCGGGCAAGCGGGTGCGCAAGGCGGTGCTGCCGGTGGCGGGGCTGGGCACGCGGGTCCTGCCCGGCGCCAAGACCACGCCGAAGAACCTGCTGAACGTCGTGGACCGGCCGATCCTGTCCTATGTGGTCGAGGAGGCCCGCGCCGCCGGCATCGAGCATTTCGTCTTCATCGTCGGCCGCGGCCAGGGTGCGATCGAGGACTACTTCGACTCCATTCCCGAGATCGAGAACGCCCTGGAGGCCAAGGGCAAGGTCGACATTCTGGCGGACGTGCGCCGCGATCTGCCCAAGCAGGCCGGCGAGATGAGCTTCATCCGCCAGATGGCGCCTCTGGGCCTCGGCCACGCGGTGTGGTGCGCTCGCGACGTGATCGGCGACGAGCCGTTCGCGGTCATGCTGCCCGACATGCTGATGGCGGCGACCCCGCCGGCCCTGGCCCAGGCCGTGGCCGCCTACGACAGGACCGGCGGCAACATCGTGGTCGTCGAGCCGGCGCCGGAGGGCGAGACCCACAAGTACGGCATCGTCGCCCTCGACGGCCAGGACGGACGTCTCAATCGCATGACCGGCATGGTGGAGAAGCCGCCGCTGGGGACCGAGCCGTCAAACCTGTTCATCTCCGGCCGCTACATCCTGCAGCCCGACATCTTCGAGATCCTCGAGACCCAGCCGCGCGGCGCCGGGGGCGAAATCCAGCTCACCGACGGCATGGCGACCCTGATGAAGCGGCAGGACTTCCACGCCCTGGAGTACGAGGGGACCACCTACGACTGCGGCGACAAGATCGGCCTGCTGCGGGCCAATGTCGCCTTTGCGCTCGCCCGGCCCGACCTCGCCGACGACGCCCGCGCCGCCATCAAGGCGCTGCTCTAGGGCTTCCGCCAGAACCGGCGCCGATCCCGCACGTTCACAGCATCGTCGCATTGCGCTCCTAGCCCAAGGTCCTGCGATGGGGTGGGCGCAGATTCGATTGGCGAACCGGCGTTCCCTGCGCTAGCCCTTGGCCCTGGGGGACGTCTGAACGGAGCAGGCCATGCGCGTTCTGATCCTCGGCGGCGACGGCTTCTGCGGCTGGCCCACTTCGCTGCATCTCTCCGCCCGCGGCCACGAGGTGGCGATCGTCGACAATGGCGCGCGCCGCCGGATCGACCTCGAGCTGGACGCCTCGTCGCTGACGCCCATCGAACCGCTGGCGACCCGGCTCTCGGCCTGGCGCGAGGTGAGCGGCCGGACCATCGAGGCCCATGATCTGACGGTCGGACGCGATTTCGAGGCCTTGGTCGACCTGCTGCAAGGCTTCCGACCCGACGCCGTGGTCCACTTCGCCGAACAGCGCGCCGCGCCCTATTCGATGAAATCGGCCGAGCACAAGCGCTACACCGTCTGCGGCAACGTCTGCGCCACCCACGACATCCTGGCGGCCATCGTCGAAAGCGGGCTCGACATCCACCTGGCGCACCTCGGCACCATGGGGGTCTACGGCTACGGCGCGGCGCAGGGCGCGGCGATCCCGGAAGGCTATCTGCCGGTGCAGGTCGAGACCGCCGACGGCTGGGTGACGCGCGAGATCCTCTACCCGGCCAATCCCGGCTCGATCTACCACCTGACCAAGACCCAGGATGCGCTGGCTTTCCAATTCTACGCCAGGAACGACGCCCTAAGGATCACCGACCTGCACCAGGGCATCGTCTGGGGCGCCCAGACGGAGGAGACCCGGCTGGACCCGCGGCTGATCAACCGCTTCGACTATGACGGCGACTACGGCACGGTGCTGAACCGGTTCCTGATGCAGGCGGCGGTGGGCTATCCGCTGACCGTCCACGGTTCCGGCGGCCAGACGCGGGCGTTCATCAACATCCAGGACACGGTGCGGTGCATCGAGCTCGCCTTGCTGAACCCGCCGGCGCGCGGCGAACGGGTCAAGGTGATGAACCAGATGACCGAGTGCTGGCGGGTGCGCGAGCTGGCCCAGATGGTGTCGCGGCTGACCGGCGCCGTCATCGAGCATCTTCCCAATCCGCGCCAGGAGGCCGATGAGAACGAGCTGGTGGTGGAGAACCACCGGCTGCTGGCGCTGGGGCTGGCGCCGATCACCCTGGAGGACGGCCTGTTGCTGGAGATCGCCGAGATCGCCCGCCGCTACGCCCATCGGGCGGACCTGTCGAAGATACCCTGCGTCTCCTGCTGGAACGCCGAGCGCGCGGCGGCGACCGCGCCCGCTTCGATCGGCGACGTGGGCGTCGGCGTCATGGCCGCGGAATAGCGGTTGCGGCTGCTGGCCTTCGGCTACGGTTTCGCGGCCCGTGCGCTGGCCCGGCGGCTGACCCCGCAGGGCTGGAGCGTCGCGGCGACCTTTCGCCAGCCCGCCGACCGCGCCCGTATCGAGGTCGAGGGCGTCACCCCGATCCTGGCCGGAGACCAGCAGGAGCTCGCCCGCGCCGCCGCCGAGGCCCAGGCGATCCTGGTCAGCGCGCCGCCGGACGCCGAGGGTTGCCCCGGCCTGCGCGCCCTGGTCCCGGCGCTGGCGCGGGCCCAGGCCTTCCCCGACTGGATCGGCTACCTCTCGACCACCGGCGTCTATGGCGATCGGCGCGGCCGTTGGGCGACCGAAGCGAGCCCGCTGGCGGCGCAGTCGATCGAGGGCGCGCGACGGGTCGCCGCCGAGCGCGACTGGCTGGAGGTTGGCCGCGGCATGGGGCTGACGGTCACCGTCTTCCGCCTCCCCGGCATCTACGGGCCCGGCCGATCCGCCTTTGACCGCCTGCGGGCCGGCGGGGCCCGGCGGATCGTGGCGCCGGGCCAGGTGTTCTCGCGCATCCATGTGGACGACCTGGCGGCGGGTCTGGAGGCTTCGATCGGGCGACCGCGGGCGCAAGGGATCTACAATCTCTGCGACGACGAGCCCTGCCCCAACAGCGAGGTGGTGGCCTATGCCGCCGGGCTGCTGGGCATGGCGCCGCCGCCGGAGGTTCCGCTCGCCGACGCCGGCCTGCCGCCACAGGCGCTGCGCTTCTACGCCGAGAGCAAGCGGGTCTCGAACGCCCGCGCCAAGGCCGAGCTCGGCTGGCGGCCGGCCTATCCGACCTATCGCGAGGGGTTGAGGGCGGTGCTCGCGGCCGGTGGATAAACCCCTCTTGCCGTCATCCTCCGGTCAGCCGCAGGCTGATCCGGGGGACCCAAGCCGAATTGCAGACCAGGGCCTGGCCGTATGGGTCCCCCGGATCGCCTCTTCGGGCGCCCGGAGGATGACGGTGTGGGTTAGCCGGCCAACTCCGAAACCACACCCAGCATTCGCTCGATATCCTGCGGCCGTGACAGCCGGTGGTCCCCATCCTTGATCAGGCTGAAGACCACGTCCTGCCCCTTCAGCGCCAGGGCCAGTTCGAGCGCGTGACGCCACGGCACGTCCGGGTCTTCGCCGCCCTGCAGGATGCGCACCGGAACCTCGATCGGCACGGGCTCGGAGCCCAGGATCGACCAGCGGGCGCCGTCCTCCAGCAACTGGCGCGTGATCGGATAGGGATCCCCATAGTCCGAGGGCCTGAACCAGACGCCGTTCGCCGCCAGGTCCGCGCGCCCGTGCTCCGGGATCTCCGGGCCCATCAGCTTCTCGGTGAAGTCCGGCGCCGGCGCGATCAGGGCCATGGCCGCCACCCGATCCAGCCGCGCCATGGCCGCCAGGCAGGCGATCCAGCCGCCCATGGACGAGCCGATCAGCACCAGCGGCCCCTCGGTCAGGTCGTCGATCACCGCCAGTGTATCTTCCCGCCAGCGGGTGATGGTCCCCTTGGCCTGGAAATCGCCGCTGGATTCGCCGTGGCCGAGGTAGTCGAAGCGCAGGTAGGCGCGACCGTTGGCCAAGGCCCAGTCGGCCAGGGCCTGGGCCTTGGTCCCGGCCATGTCGGAGCGGAATCCGCCCAGCCAGACCAGCGTCGGGCCCTCGCCCAGCACACGCCGCCAGGCCAGCCATTCGCCGTCGCCGCGCTCCAGCTTTCCGCACGTTTCGGTCATCCGCCGACTGATAACGCGCGGCGGCCTTTACGCCATCCCGTTTCGGCGTAGACAAGGCCACCGTGCCCCTACCCCCTGATTTCACCCTTCTGCAGGTC
>JAFEDM010000349.1 GCA_018241625.1 Pseudomonadota bacterium
AATGTCCGCGTTGTTGCTGTGGTAGGCGTCGCCGAGGACCGAGCCGTTCACGTGGGCCCCGGTCAGCTGGAAGTGGCCGTTCGGCGAGGTGATGTCGAGGCCCGTGACCGTGCCGCCGCTCATGACCCCGTCGGCGCCGTAGGTCAGGCCCGAGCCGGTGATCGTCATCCGCGCCGCGCCGCCGCCGAAGACGATGACGTCGGAGCCCGGGCTGCGGGTGGCCGTGGCGTCCGACAACTGGCTTTCCTGGAAGGCGCCCATGTCCGCGCCGTCGTAGAGGTTCACCGTCGCTCCGCTGTGCGGACCGACCGGCGGTGGCGGTGACGGGACATGCGCAGTAGGATCGTTGCCCAGGTTCGCCGCCGAGATGTCGTCCAGGGTCCGGCCGACGAGCACGACCGCCTGGATGACCTGCCCGCCCCCGAAGACGATGACGTCGCCGCCGACCTGAGCCGCGACGTAGGGGATCTGGCTTCCAAAGAGAGGCCGATCGTTGACCGCGATGTTCAGCGCCTGATCGAAGGTCGAGGCGGTGATCTCCGTATAGCCCGAGGCGGTCATCGCCGGGCCGTCGGTGAACTGCAGGAAGTCGCTGTTCGTCCAGTCGATGATGTGATCGAGCCGACCGACCAGACCGTTCTGGACGGCGGCCGCGCTGCTGTCCCCCGCCGTGAACTGGAAGACGTTCGCCCCGGCGCCGCCGGCCATGGTGTCGGCCCCGAAGCCGCCCACCAGAACGTCAGCGCCCGCGCCGCCGGTCAGGCTGTCGTCGCCGTTGTCGCCGGAAAGAAACGCGGCCCCTCCAACGCCCCCGATCGTGTCGTTGCCGTCGTATCCGTGGATCGTGTTGGGGCCGCCGTCACCGGTGATCACGTCGTTGCCGCCGAAGATCCCGCTCAGGATCTGGCCGGTGGTTGCGAACTCGAATTGGCTGACCAGGTTGACGACCGGCAGGGACATGCCCGTGACGTCGACGCCGGCGCCGCCGGCCAGATGGAAGTGAATGTTGGTCAGGGTGCCGGCGACAAGATCCCCGGCGCTGTCGAGCGTGAAGCCAAAGCCGCCGAGCGACATGGAAGACGCGCCGTCCGTCAGAGTCAGCGAGGTTGGGGAGAAACTGGCGACGCCGTCGTCGATCAGGTGCTGCGCCTGGCTGAGGTCCAGGTTGCCGGCGCCGCTGATCGTGGCGCTCACCCCCTGACCGGGGGTGACCGGCGGTGGAGAGACCGGCGGTGGAGAGACCGGCGGCGGCGAGATCGGCGGCGGTGAGATAGGTGGCGGGGAGACGGGCGGCGGCGGCGATGGGCTATGAGCCGGGAAGATGGCGGTTGTGCCGATGTTGCCCGAGTCGATGTCGTTCAGCGTCCGGCCCGCCAGCACGACCGCGTCTTCAACCACATTGTGGTTGAAGCTGTCGGCGAACACGATCACGTCCGCGCCGACCTGCACGGCGGCGTATTCGACCGCCCCGCTGCCGATCTGGCTGGTGGCGAAGGCCTTGGCGCTCGAGAAGTCCGCCGCCGTGCCCTCGACATAGCTCGAGGCCGGCGTCGCGCCGCGGAAGAAGGTCAGCTCATCGCCCGAATTCCAGTCGGTGATGGTGTCCATCTGGCCGACGTTCGCCGGCGATTCATCGCCGGCGATGAGGAACAGGTTGTGGCCCGCACCCCCTGTCAGGACGTCGGCGCCGGGCCCGCCTTGCAGAGCGTCATCGCCGGCCCCGCCGATCAGGGTGTCGGCGCCGAACCCGCCGAACAGGCCATCGCCCAGCGCGCCGCCCGTCAGCAGGTCGGCGCCGGTCGATCCCACCAGCATCCGGGAGCCGTCCGGGTAGATGATCTGGGCGGCCCCGGCCAAACCCGAACCGAAGGTCGCCTGGACGCCATCCACGTTCGACAGGACCCTGATGGTCCCGTCCGCATTGAAGATCAGGCGCTCGCTCGCGCCGGTCTGGGACGCGTTCGTGAACACCAGGGCGTCGACCTGACCATTGAAGGCCAGGGCCTGGGCGGCCGTGATCGTCTCGAAAAAATAGGTGCTCACCGACGCGCGCCCCCGAACGTTCGCGGGGGCGATCCGCGATACCTCCCTCGGTGGCCCACTTCATTCGGTGAGCCTTGTCCGCCCACCACAGACCTGACGAGGCTACCGAAAGCGTGTCAATCGTTGCGGTGCAGCTTCAGCGCGAAATTTTATGGCCTCCTTGTGGAGCCCCGCCGGAGCCCAGACTACCGTGTGAACTTCTGGAACTTGATCCGGTGGGGGATGAGGCTGTCGACGCCGAGGCGGCGCTTCTTGTCTTCCTCGTAGGCTTCGAAGTTGCCCTCGAACCATTCCACCTGGCTGTCGCCTTCGAAGGCCAGGATGTGGGTGGCCAGACGGTCCAGGAACCAGCGGTCGTGACTGATCACCACGGCGCAGCCGGGGAAGTCCTCCAGCGCGCTTTCCAGGGCCTGCAGGGTTTCCACGTCCAGGTCGTTGGTCGGTTCGTCGAGCAGGATAACGTTGCCGCCGCTGGCCAAGGTCTTGGCCAGGTGCACGCGGTTGCGCTCACCGCCCGACAGCAGGCCCACCTTCTTCTGCTGGTCGCCGCCCTTGAAGTTGAAGCTGCCGACATAGGCGCGGCTGGGCACCTCGCGCGTGCCCACCTTCATGATGTCGAGGCCGCCGGAAATCTCTTCCCAGACGTTCTTGTTAGGGTCGAGGCTGTCGCGGCTCTGGTCGACGTAGGCGAGCTTCACCGTCTCGCCCAGGCGCACCGAGCCCTGGTCCGGCTTTTCCTGGCCGGTGACGATCTTGAACAGGGTCGACTTGCCGGCGCCGTTCGGCCCGATGACGCCCACGATGCCGCCCGGCGGCAGCTTGAAGGTCAGGCCCTTGAAGAGGAGCTTGTCGCCGTACTCCTTCTCCAGACCGTCGACCTCCATGACCACATGGCCCAGGCGCGGGCCCGGCGGGATCTGGATCTGGGCGAAGGTCTGCTTCTGCCGCTCCGCCTCGTTCTGCAGGTCCTCGAAGGCCGCCAGACGCGCCTTGGACTTCGACCGGCGGGCGGACGGCGAGGTGCGCACCCAGGCCAGTTCGCGCTCCATGACCCGCTTCTTGCCGGCCTCCTCGCGCTCCTCCTGGGCGGTGCGCTTGGCCTTCTGCTCCAGCCAGGCGGAATAGTTGCCCTCGTAGGGGATGCCCTTGCCGCGATCGAGCTCCAGCGTCCACTTGGTGACCTGATCCAGGAAGTAGCGGTCGTGGGTCACCAGGATCACGCAGCCCGGGAACTCCTCCAGGTGATGCTGCAGCCAGGCGACGCTCTCGGCGTCGAGGTGGTTGGTGGGCTCGTCGAGCAGCAGCATGTCGGGCTTCGACAGCAGCAGGCGCGCCAGCGCCACGCGGCGCCGCTCGCCGCCGGAAAGATTGTCGACGCTCCAGTCGTTGGGCGGGCAGCGCAGGGCGTCCATCGCCATCTCGATGCGGCTGTCGATGTCCCACAGGTCGCCCGCGTCCAGCTTCTCCTGCAGCGCCGTCATCTGCTCCATCAGCTCGTCGGAATAGTCCTCACCCAGCTTGGTCGCGACTTCGTTGTACTCGTCGAAGATCCGCTTCTCCTCGCACCAGGCGATGACGTTGCCCCAGACGTCGAGAGCGTCGTCCAGCTGCGGCTCCTGCTCCAGGTAGCCGCGCTTGACGCCGTCGGCGGCGAAGGCCTCGCCCGAGAAGTCCTTGTCGAGCCCGGCCATGATCTTCAGCAAGCTCGACTTACCCGAGCCGTTGACGCCGACCACGCCGATCTTGGCGTCGGGGTAGAAGCTGAGCCAGATGTTCTCGAACAGCTTCTTCGGCGCGCCCGGGTAGGCCTTGGTCAGGCCCTGCATCTGGAAAATGTATTGCTGCGCCATGGGGCGTCCGCACCGCTCGTTCTGGGATGACTGGGAGTTGGCCCGCCAGATAGCGGCGCGCGGCCTTCCGCGCAATCGCGCCGGAACCGAAGGGCCGCCTTCCGCGTAGTGAAGCCGACGAGGCCGAAGCGGCCTCCAACCCTTCCCTCGAGAGGAGCATTCCCATGCACAAGGACCAGATCAAGGGCGCCGCCAAGGACGCCAAGGGCTCCGTCAAGGAAGCCGTCGGCAAGGCCACCGGCAACGAGCGCCTGGAAGCCGAGGGCGCCGCCGACCGCCTGGCCGGCAAGGTGCAGAAGGGCGTGGGCTCGGTGAAGGACGCCGCCCGCGAAGCGCTGAAGCACTAAGCCGGTCTAGGAGGTTTCGGGCTCGGGGCCGCGCCGGCGAGGCGCGGCCCTTTCTATTTCAGCTCTTCCAGCCGGTAGCCGACGCCCGGGTCGCTGACCAGCAGGGCCTCGCCCAGCTTGGCGCGCAGTTGGCCCACATAGACGCGCAGGTACTGGATGTCGGCGCTCTCGCTGCCCCAGACGGCGCGCAACAGGTCCTTGTGGCTGACCGTCCGGCCGAGGTTCAGCGCCAGCTCGACCAAGAGGTCATATTCCTTCGGCGAGAGCTTCAGCGCCTCGCCGGCCTTGGTCACCCGCCGCGCGCCCAGGTCCGCCACCAGGTCGCCGGTCTTCACCACCGGCGCCGAGCCGCGCGCCTGGACCCCGTGACGCAGGCCGGCGCGCAGGCGGGCCAGCAGCTCCTCCACTCCGAACGGCTTGCCCACATAGTCGTCGGCGCCCAGGTCGAGCGCCTGCACCTTCATGGCCTCGGCGTTGCGGGCCGACAGCACCACGATCGGCGTCCGGCCGCCGGCGGCGGGGTCCCGGCCGCGGATCTCGGCGATCACCGAGAGCCCGTCGCGGTCCGGCAGGCCGAGGTCCAGCAGCACCAGGTCCGGCGCATAATGGGCGAACCAGCGCAGGCCCTCGGCCGCCGTTCGCGCCGTGACCGGCCGGAAGCCCGCGGCCTTCAGCGTGGCCGCCAGCGCGGCGTTCAGGCTGGCGTCGTCCTCGACGATCAGCACCGTCGCCGGGTCGGCGGCCTCGTCGGGCTGGGCATTGTCCATCCGCCTCAGGCGCCCGCCAGCGGCGCCGACAGACGCACCCGCGCGCCTTTGCCGTCGTCCAGGTTCTCGGCTTCGACCCGGCCGCCCTGGGCCTCCAGGAAGCCACGGGCGATGGAGAGGCCGAGGCCCGTGCCCGGCGGGCGGCCGTCGCCGCTGACCCCGCGGGAGAACTTCTCGAACATCGGCTCGATCGGCTGCGGGAAGCCCGGGCCCTCGTCCTGCACCTCGATCCAGCCCGCGCCGGCCGCCTCGCCCGAGCGGATCCAGATCGCCGAGCCGGGCGGGGCGTACTTGCCGGCGTTCTCCAGCACGTTGGCGAGCGCGGTTTCGAACAGCGAGGCGTCCACCATCATCGGCTGGGCGTCGGCGCGCACCTCGTTGTGGACCTCGCGGCCGCTGAGAGCGACGGCGGCGCTGCGCAGGGCTGACGCCGCCAGCTCCGCCGGCTCGGCCGCGGCGGTGCGCACCACCACCGCGCCCGCGTCCAGGCGGCTCATGTCCAGCAGGTTGCCGACCATGGTCGACAGCCGCGCCGTCTCGGTCTCGGCCAGGGTGAGCAGCTCGGCGCGCGTCGCCGCGTCGTGCGTGTCGTCGAACTTCTTCAGGCTCTGCAGGGTGAACAGCACCGTCGACAGCGGCGTCTTCAGGTCGTGGCTGACCGCCGCCAGCAGGTCGGCCTTCAGCCGTTCGCTCGCCACCTCCACCCGGCTCTCCAGCACCTGGGCGGCATAGGCCTCGCGGTCGAGCGCCACGGCCAGATAGCCGCCGACGATCTCCACCAGCCGCTCGGGCTCGGCGGGCCGACCGGCCGCGGTGTCGGAGATCGCCACGCCGATGACCGCCTGCTGCCGCTGGGGCGTGACCACCGGCCAGAAGTCGTAGGTCGCACCCTCGACGGGATAGGCGCCGCCACGGGTTGGCATGCGGGCGGCCAGCACCCAGGCGGCGGCTTCACGGTCCTGGGCCGACAGCTCACCGCCGCCGGCCCGGCCGGCCGGATGCAGCCGACCCTGGCCGTCCTGCAGCAGCACCACCGCCGGCGCCTGGAAGAGGCGCGCCAGCGCCTCGGCGCTGGCCGAGGCCGCCCCGGCGTCGCCGGTGGCGCCCACCAGGCTGCGCGCCAGGGTCTGCAGCGCGGTCGCCTGGTCGGCCGATTTCCAGGCCTCCACCGCGCGCCGGCGCGACTGGGCGGCCACGGCGCTGACGATGGCGGCGGTGACCAGCAGCAGGAACAGCGCCCAGATGTTGGCCGGGTCGGCGACGTTCAGGGTGTAGAGCGGCGGCAGGAAGAAGAAATTGTAGGCCAGCGCGCCGAGCACCGCGTCGACCAGGGCCGGGCCCCAGCCGAAGCTGACCGCCGCCACCACGACCGGCAGCACGAAGATCAGCGACAGGTTCGGCGCCTTGGTCGCCTGGTCGAAGATCATCGCCGCCAAGGTGGCCGCGGCCACCATCAGCACCGACAGGGCATAGGCCGCGGGCGGCGGCATCCGCTGGGCGGGATGGGCGCCGACGGCGCCCGCGGTGGGGGTCTCAAGGAGGAGGCTCATGGCGCTCGACTCCGTCCGGTTACGTCTTTTGCGGTGCGAAAGAAGGACTCCGCGACCATCGAACGCAACCCCTGCGCGGCCACAGACCCCCACAACCACATGGGATCTTTATGTGGTTCGGCGCGACAAGCCCTGCCCAGTTTGCTGCAGGATCGCGCCTTGGACGCTCCTATTCCCGCGGCGGA
>JAFEDM010000034.1 GCA_018241625.1 Pseudomonadota bacterium
CGTGCGCCGTTGCGGCTGAAGAAGCCGGGCCGGTCAGGCGCGGCGGACAGTCCGGGCGCGGTCTCGGCCGAGCCCAGCACCAGCCAGCCGCCGGGCTTCAGTGTCTGCTCCAGGTTGGCCAGCACGCGGGCGCGGGCTTCCTCCAGCAGGTGGCCCATGAGGTTGCGGCAGATCACCAGGTCGAACTGGCCCAGCCGCGCCGGGTCTTCCATCAGGTTCACGCGCCGCCAACGCACCATCTGGCGCACCCGGGGCGACAGGACGAAGTTGTCCTCACGGCCTTCGAAGTGGCGCACCAGCCGGCGCGCCGAGAGGCCCCGCTGCACCTCGAACTGGCTGTACACTCCGGCCTGAGCCTTCTCCAGCCGCCGCTCACAAAGATCGGAGGCGAACACCTCCAGCGTGACGCCGGCCGGCGCGGCTTCCTCCAGCGCCATGGCCAGGGAATAGACTTCCTGGCCCGTGCCGCAGGCGGCGGACCAGATCCTCAGCGACCCGCCCTGGTGGCGCATCGCCAGTTCCGGCAGCAGCTCGCCCACGATCCGCGCGAAGGTTTCCGGTTCGCGGAAGAAGACGGTCTCGCCGGGCGACATGGCTTCGACGATCTTCCAGGCCAGGCGGTCATCGTCGCGATGGCGGACGGCGGCCGTCATGTCGTGCACCGAGGCGAAGCCTTCGCGGCGGGCGAGCGGCGCCAGGCGGTTCTCCAGCAGATAGACCTTTTCCGGGTCGACCTTCAGGCCGGCGCGCGCGCCGCTGAGCTGGGCCACGAATTCGCGATCCTGCGGGGTCACAGCACCCCCGCCAAGGCCAGCTTCGAGGCGACGATATCCCCGTCGAACGGCTTCATGATGTACTCGTCGGCGCCGGCCTCCAGCGCCTCGCGGATGCGGTCGAGGTCGGCCTCGGCGGAGCAGAAAACCACCTTGGGCGCATCGCCGCCGGGCTCCTGGCGCAGGCGGCGCAGGAACTCCATCCCGTCCATGGCAGGCATGGTCCAGTCCAGCAGCACCACATCGGGCATGGCGCCGCGGCACCAGGCCAGACCCTCGGCGCCGTCACCGGCCTCGGCCACCCCGAAACCCAGGTCCTCGAGGATCCGGCGGGCGACCTTGCGCACCACCCGGCTGTCGTCGACAACCAGGCAGAGCTTCACGCCTTCGGGGTCCTTGAGCATCCGCCGGTTTTCGCGCCGGTTTGGTTAAGGAGGGGTGCAGGGCCGACGCCTTGGCGCGGGGCCGCGACGGCTCTCTTTCGCGGGGACCCGATCTGCGACTATCGTCCTGGTCGAGACTGCATCGGGTTCGCGGAGACGGCGATGACGGGATGTGGGTGGGCGGCGCTGATCGGGGCCGCGGCGCTGGCCGCGGAACCCGCGGTCGCCGGGCAGTCCGCCGCGCCGACCGCCGCGCCCGCCCCGACGGTCAGCGGCCTCACCGTGACCGGGCAGAAGCCCGATCCGCTGGTCGACAGGACGACGGAGTTCGTGCGTCAGCGCCTGCCCACCAATCGAAACGAGCAGTACGCCCGTTTCCGCGACCCGATCTGCGTGAAGGTGATCGGCCTTCCGGACGGCTTCGACGCCTTCATCGGAAAACGCGTCTTCGAGATGGCGAAGCGGGTCGGCGCGCCCGTGGCGCCGGCCGGCGGCTGCACGCCGAACGTCAATGTGATCTTCTCGACGGACCCGCAGGCCCAGCTCAAGGACATCGCCAAGCGGCGCGACATCCTGTTCGGCCACTATTTCCAGGCCGAGGCCAAGCAGGTGGCGACCTTCAGCCGGCCGATCCAGTCCTGGTACCTGACCCGGACCGTCGGAACCAACGGCGACAGCATGCTGGAACTCAAGGACACGCCCCGGTGCATCAGCAGCGAGGCTCCCGGCACGTCGCCGTGCGACATCCAGGCCCCGCCGATGCTCGGCAAGGCCGGCAGCCGGCTTGGCAACGACATGAGCTCGGAGCTGGTGCACAGCCTCGTCATCGCCGACGCCGCCAAGGTGGCGGGCCTGAAGATCGAGGCGGTGGCCGACTATATCGCCGTTCTGGCCCTGTCGCGCTGGCAGGGGCTGGAGCGCTGCACCGGCCTGCCGACCATCCTCAATCTGATGGCCGACGGCTGCGACGCGGAGGACCGGCCGGACGCCGCGACGTCCAGCGACCTCGCCTTGCTCACAGGGCTCTACAAGACCGATCCGCGCGAGGCCGGGACCCTGCAGCGCTCGGCCATCGCCAGCTATGTCCGCAAGGCCGCGAAGGACGCCGAGACGGCGCACGAAAGGCCCTAGTCAAAATCACGCATGTAATTTACTACATGCGTAATATGAGCGACGAGCCGACCTACCTGCCGAACACGGCGCCGGACGACCAGGATTTCGTGACGCCCATCGTCGTGCGCAAAGGCGGGCGGCCAGGGCTGGTCAGCGGCTTGCAGATGGCCGGCGCCGTCATCTTCATGGGTATCGCGGCGCTGTTCCCTTTCGCCGAGGTGGCGGCGACCTGGGCGAGCCGTCAGAGCCTGCGGATGGCGGTGACGGGGCCGGGGCCCGCCTGTCCCCAGGTGGCGAAGCTGTCGATCGCCGCCCTGGGCGCGAAGCCGCCGAAGCCCTTCGACTACAAGGGCTCGCACTTCGCCTATCAGATCGGCGACGTCACCTGCGACGCCGCCCCGCTGCATCGTTGCGCCACGGAGACCATCCCAGCCTCCCACTACGCCGCGCGGGCCGCGACCGAGCTCACCACCAACGGCCGGACCACCATCTTCGAACCCGGCGTCGGCCATTCGGCGACCGTGGCCGTGCTTCCGCAGGGACCGACCTGCACCATCGGCGGCGAGTATCGGGTGACGCCGAAGCTCTAGGCGGGGATGGTGGCCGCCAGGGTGACCTTTTCCTCCGAGACGTCGGCGAGGACGCGGCCGCCGGCGTCGCCGACGAACAGGTTCACATAGCGCGCCTGCACCCAGTGGCCGTGCAGGCCTTCGCCCGGGCCTTCGCCGCGCAGGCCGGCCAGCACCTCGGGCCGCAGGCGCGCGCGCGGTCCGACAGCTTCGACGGCGATGGCGATGGCGCCGGCCTCCTCGACCGCGCGCACCTTGGCCGAGCCGCCGGTGGGCAGGGCCGCGCCGGCCATCTGGGCGAGGTTGAGCAGGGTCCGGGCGGTGGGCTTGTTCACACCGGGCGGCTCGACCTGCCAGTCGAGCTCGGCGCGCATGTGGGCGAAGACGCCGCGCGCCAGCTTCTCCAGCTCGCGCGCATCGAAGGTCTCGGCCGAGGCCGAGGCGCCGAAGGCCACCCGGCAGAAGGCCAGCAGGTCGGCCAGCTTGCGCGCGGACGACGCGATCAGGCCCATGGCGTCGTCGCGCATGTCCTGGGCGGTGGGGTCTTCCAGCAGGTCCAGGCCCGAGACGATGGCGCTCGCCGGGCTGATGAAGTCGTGACACATCCGCGCCGCCAGGAAGGCGGCCAGCTCGGCCGGTTTCAGTTGGGAAGCGCTCTCGTCCGTCATGGTCTCTTCCGTCTCGGGCGGCGACCTTGGCTTGATTTGACCCTTTGGAAAACCGCGAGGCGCCGCTTAAGACACGGCCATGCCGAACACAGAGACCGACATCGGGGCCGAGCTGGCCGACATCTGCGAGGCCGCCGCGGCGCTGATCCTGCCGCTCTGGCGCTCAGGCCTGGCCGTCACCCACAAGTCCGACGAGAGCCCCGTCACCGAGGCCGATCGCCAGGGCGAGGCCCTGATCCTGGCCCGGCTGAAGGACAGCTTCCCGCACATCCCGGTGATCTCGGAGGAGGACGCCAGCGAGTTCGGCACGCCGGACGCCATCGGCCCCCGGTTCTTCCTGGTCGACCCGCTGGACGGCACCAAGGCCTTCGTGCGCGGCGACCCGCACTTCACCGTCAACATCGGCCTGATCGACCATGGCCGCCCCGTCGCGGGCGCGGTGTCCTGCCCGCCGTCGGGCGAGACTTGGTTCACCGCCGGCGGCCGGACGCTGAAGCGGATGGCCGGCGTCGCGGCCCATCCCGTGTCGGTGCGCCCCTGGCCGAAGGGTGAAGCGATCTGCCTGATCAGCCACACCATGAAGCCGGAGACCGCCGACACGCTGGCCGCCGAATATGGCTTCGACCTGCGCCAGCCGATGGACTCGTCCATCAAGCTGTGCCGGATCGCCGAAGGGATGGCGGACATCTATCCGCGTCACGGGCCCACCATGGAGTGGGACACCGCCGCCGGTCATGCGGTGCTGGAGGCGGCGGGCGGCCGGTTCACCACGCCGGAAGGCGAACCGTTCGGCTATGGCAAGGCGCAGGACGGGTTCCGCAACGGCTGGTTCGTCGCCCGGGGCGGTTAGGATCGAGGGCCAGGCCTAGACCTGCCGAGGCGGATCCCAGTTGGGCGCGGGCGCCTCCGCCGGGATCGCGGCGGGCGCTTCCACCACGGCGGGCTGCGCCGCCGGCGCGTCGGCCAGCACGTGCGGCGGACCGAGGATCAGATAGCCGCCGAAGCCCGCGAAAAAGGCCAAGGCCGCCAACGCAACGATCGGCCGCAGCAACGCGAGCAGCGAGAGCCAGCCGCGGTCGCGCGGGGCGGTCACAGGGTGGAAAAGGGTCGCGGCGGTCATCGTCGATCTCCTGCTGGAGTCTACGGTCTAGGAACACCCTCAGATGCGTCGGGTTGCCGGTGAATTAACGTTTTCCGACAGACCACGGACCGCTGGCCGCGGCCTTGATCCGGCGCAAAATCAGACGTCGGACCACATGCGCAGCAGGTTGTTGTAGATCCCGGTCAAGCTGACCACCGACGGCTCCCCCTGACCCGCCTTCACCGACAGGTTTTGGATGGCGTTGTCGAGGTCGAAGAGCAGGCTGCGCTGGGCGTCGGCGCGGATCATCGACTGGGCCCAGAAGAAGGCCGCCCAGCGCGATCCGCGGACGATCGGGGCCACCCGGTGCAGGCTGGTGGCGGGATAGAGGATCATGTCGCCGGCCGGCAGCTTAACGGCGTGCTCGCCATAGGCGTCCTCGACGATCAGCTCGCCGCCGTCGTAGTCGGCGGGGTCGCTGAGGAACAGGGTGGCCGAGACGTCTGTGCGGAAGCGCACGGGCCCCGCGAAGCGGATCGCGTTGTCCACATGGGCGCCGAAGGCCATGCCCTCGTCGTAGCGGTTGAACAGCGGCGGATAGACCCGGAGCGGCAGGGCCGCGGCCACGAAGCGCGGATTGCGGCCGAGCGCGCCCAGGATCAGGTCGCCCAGCTCGCGCGCCGCCGGGGCGTCCTGCGGGACCTGCAGGTTGTTCTTCGCCCGCGCCGACTGCTCGCCGGCGGTCACCCGTCCATCGACCCAATCCTGTGCCTGCAGCACCTGCCGGCAATGGGCGACCTGTTCGGGCGTCAGCACGCCTTCGAGGTGAAGCATCATGGCTAGAACGTCGCTCCAACCGACAGGACGATCGTCCGCCCGGGCGCAGGCGTGGCGCGGGTGCCGAAGGCCTGGGTGTAGTTGAGCCGGTCGGCCAGGTTGTAGCCGTTCACCGCGAACCGGTAGCGCCCAACCCGATAGGCCACGAAGGCGTCGAAGGTCAGGTTCTCCGGCTGCTCGGCGATCTTGGCGGCGGTCAGGGTGGCGCGGTCGGCGAAGCTGACCGAGCGGGCGGTGTAGCCCAGGAACAGTTTCGACTGGTAGGTGACGTCGCCGCCCACCTGCAGGCCCTCGACCCACGCGCCGAGGTCGTAGGTGGTGAACAGCGTCGCCGCGTTCTTCGGGACGAAGGTCACCTGCCGGCCCACAGCCACCGTGTTCAGCACCGGGATCGCCGCCGTTACGCCCACCGGGCAGACGATGCCGGTCGGCGCGCCCGCCGTGCTGGTCGGCACGGCGCAGTTGGCGAACGACTCCTTGATCCGGTCGTCGAGGTAGGTGTAGCCAGCGCTGATCGTCCAGGCTGGCGTGATCTTGCCGGTGAGGCCGAGCTCGATCCCCTTCACGTCCTGCCGCTCGCCAGACTGGGCCTGGAGGAAGCCGGTGGCGGGATCGGTCTGCAGCGCATTGTCCTTCTGGATGTCGAAGATCGAGACGGTGGCGGCGAGCCGCGTACCGGGCACGCCCACCTTGGCGCCTGCCTCCCAGATCCGCCCCTCCTCCGGCGCCAGGTCCTTGGCCGAAACCGTGAGCGCCGCGCCCGCGCCCACCACCGACGTGCCCTGGGGCGTCTGCGACCGGCCCCAGGACAGGTAGAAGGTCCGGTCGGCGGTCGGCTCCCACACCAGGCTGGCGCGGGGGCTGTGCAGCGTCGGCTTCACCTTGAGGGTCGAAGCCTGGTTGGCGAAGGTGAGCGCGCTGAGCTTGGCCTCGTAGAGGTCGATCCGGTCGCTGGCGATCAGCGACAGGGTGTCGGTGAACCACAGCCGGTCGGTGAGGAAGATCCCGGCGTCGTCGGCGGACCCGTTGCTCTGCTCCGTGGCCGTACCGAGCGTGTTGGTGAAGACCGTCGCGCCGTTGACCACCGTCGTGCAGTTGGCCGTGGCCGATGCGCAGGCGATGTTCTGGCCGGGCGTGGCGCGGAACACGAAGTATCCGGCCGGGAAGTTCGGATCGGTGTGCACCAGCGGCCGCGGGATCGCCGGGCGCGTGGTGAACCCCGCCGGCAGGGCGTAGGCGAAGATGGTCTTGTCGTTGACCTGGCGCGAGAGATCGACGCCGAAGATCGCCTGGTTCTTCAGCCTGCCGACCGGATAGTCGACCTTCAGCGTGGTGATGTTCTGCAGGCCCCAGGCGTCCATGTCGTAGGGGCCCTGGCCGCCGTTGCCGCCCAGGGGTTCGGTGGCCGGATTGTTGTCGAACAGGGCCGCGGTGCAGGCGGCGCTGCACTGGTCCAGCGTCGAGTACTGGAAGTAGCGCGAATAGACGGCGTAGCGGGTGTCCGAGATCAGCGCGACCTTGTCGTTGAACCGGTGGGCGAGACGGACCGTCAGCATGTCGGTGTCCGACCGGTCGATGTCGTTGCGATAGCCCAGGAAGTTCGAGCGGCTGACGCCGACGTCGTATTCGGTGGCCGGCAGGGCGACGACCTGGCCCGGCGGCTGGACGATGGTGACGCCATAGTCCGGACGCTGATGATCATGCTGGTGCAGGTAGGTGGCGGTGACCGAGGTGTCGGTCCCCAGGCCCCAGCCGCCGGAAAGCGCCGCGCCCCAGCGGTCGGAATAGATCATGTCGCGGTCGACCACCCCGGTGGAGTTGGCCATCAGCGAGAGCCGCACGGCCGAGGTGTCGCCGAACCGGTGGTTGATGTCGGCGAGCGCGCGGTAGTAGCGCCCGTCGCCCACATAGCCGTCGAGGCTGGTGAAATCGTCCAGCTTGGGCTGCTTGGAGATGATGTTGATCGCCCCGCCCGTGGAGCCGCGGCCGAACAGGGCGCCGGACGGCCCCTTCAGCACCTGGACCTCCTCGTAGTTGAAGCTGTCGCGGGTGTAGGATCCGAAGTCGCGCAGGCCGTCGACATAGACGTCGTCCTTGGCGTCGAAGCCGCGGATCTTGAACTGGTCGCCGGACAGCGTCCCGCCCTCGCCGATGGCGATGGTGATGCCGGGCACGTTGCGCAGCGCGCCTTCCAGACTGGCGATCCCCTGGGCCTTCAGCTGCGCCTGGGTGACGACGCTGATCGCCTGGGGCGTGTCCTGGACCGTCGACTGCAGGACCGACAGGCCCGTGTCGCGGTTCAGGGTCTGGACCTCGCCGCGCACCGTGACACTGGAAACCGTCGCGCCGGCGTCGGCCGCGTCGTCCGCGATCTCCGCCGCATGAGCCGCGCCGCACAGGCTGGCCGACGCCGCGAGGCCCAACAAAACCGGCCGCGCCCTGCGGTACGCCACGATCCCCGACACGCTCATCCCTCGCTCTCCAGGAGCCCCTCCGGCTCCGAACTGCTATTGCGAGTCGTTCTTAATAAGCCTGCCTCAGATTGGCAATGAGAATGATTTGCAAAAACCAAGCGCCGCGATTCGACGCCGGCCGGGATCGGCGCGAGGATGGCGTCAAAGGGGCTGAAGACACCCGGCGCGGAGGAACGGCCATGGCCGAGACGGCGAGCGACTATGAGACCATCACGCTGTCACGGCAGGGCCGGGTGGGCGTCCTAACCCTGAACCGCCCCGATCGGCTGAACGCCATCAACCGGACGATGATGGGCGAGGTGGCCGCCGCGGTGGCCGAGGCCCGGGCCGACGACGAGGTCCGCGCCCTGGTGGTGACCGGGGCCGGCAAGGGCTTCTGCGCCGGGGCCGACCTGATGGGCGCCGGCCAGGCGGTGGCCGGCAAGGCGCCGGAACCGCAGAACCAGTTCGAGCGGCTGGACGAGATGAGCTGGGTCGGCCGCTGGGCGATGATGTGGGCCGGCTTTGACAAGCCAGTGGTGGGCGCGATCAACGGCGTGGCGGCCGGGGCCGGCATGTCCACGGCTCTGGCCTGCGACGTGCGGATCGGCTGCGACGCCAGCCGCTTCAAAAGCGTCTTCATCGAGCGTTCGCTGTCGCCCGACAGCGGCCTGTCCTTCTTCCTGCCGCGGATCGTGGGCTATGCGGCGGCGGCCGACATCATCTTTACCTCCCGCGCGGTCGGCGCGGAGGAAGCGCTTCGCCTTGGCCTGCTGAACCGCCTCGTCGAAGCCGACCAGCTCCTGGAGGCCGCCATCGACTACGCCGGCGAGATGACCCGCTGGCCGCCGGTGGCGCTCAGGGTCTCCAAGCGCGTGCTGCAGCACAATGTCGAGGCGCCGCTCGAGGACGCCCTGCGCTACGAGAGCCAAGGGCTCTACTACGCCCGGCGCGCGCCCAACGACGTGAAGGAATCCCGCGACTCGTTTCTGGAGAAACGCCCGGGGGTCTACACGGGGACCTGATTTGCGGTCATAAGCGCCGCATTCTTATCCGGAGACATTTCCAATGCCGCTCGACACGGCCGCGCCCCAGAAGACCTACCGCTGGGAAGACCCCTTCGACATGACGTCGCGCCTCTCGGAGGAGGAGCGGATGATCTGGGAGGCGGCGCGCGCCTACGCCCGCGACCGGCTGCTGCCCCGGGTGGTCTCGGCCTTCGCCGAGGAGCGGTTCGACCGCGAGATCATGACCGAGATGGGCGAGCTGGGCTTCCTGGGCCCGACGCTGCCGGAGGAGTACGGCTGCGCCGGCGTGAACCACGTGGCCTATGGCCTGATCGCCCGGGAGATCGAGGCGGTGGACAGCGGCTACCGCTCGGCGATGAGCGTGCAGTCCTCGCTGGTGATGTACCCGATCTACGCCTTCGGCTCGGAGGAGCAGAAGCGGAAGTTCCTGCCCGGCATGGCCAAGGGCGAGATCATCGGCTGCTTCGGCCTGACCGAGCCGGACGGCGGCTCCGACCCGGCGTCCATGCGCACCGTGGCGAAGAA
This sequence comes from Pseudomonadota bacterium, assembly GCA_018241625.1. Taxonomy (GTDB): domain Bacteria; phylum Pseudomonadota; class Alphaproteobacteria; order Caulobacterales; family Caulobacteraceae; genus Phenylobacterium. The sequence goes on from JAFEDM010000034.1 coordinate 9,431, forward strand.
GGTGTCCGGCGGTTATTCGCTCTCCGGGGCGAAGATGTGGATCACCAATTCGCCGGTCAGCGATGTGGCCCTGGTCTGGGCGAAGCTGGACGGGACGATCCGCGGCTTCCTGGTGGAGCGCGGCGCCAAGGGCTTCGAGACGCCGAAGATCCTCAACAAGCTGTCGCTGCGCGCCTCGGTCACCGGCGAGATCGCCCTCGACGACGTCTTCGTCCCCGAGGACATGATGCTGCCGAACGTCAGCGGCCTGCGCGGCCCGTTCTCGTGCCTGAACAAGGCGCGCTACGGCATCGCGTGGGGCGCCATGGGCGCGGCCGAGTTCTGCATGCACGCGGCGCGCGACTACACGTCCAGCCGCAAGCTGTTCGGCCGGACGCTGGCCAGCCGCCAGCTGGTGCAAAAGAAGCTGGCCGACATGTCCACCGAGATCGCGCTGGGCTTCGAGGGCGCCCTGGCGCTGGGCCGGCTGATCGACGAGGGCGCGTGGGTGCCGGAAGCCATCTCGATGATGAAGCGCAACAACTGCGGCAAGGCGCTGGCCATCGCCCGCGAGGCGCGTGACATGCACGGCGGCAACGGGATTTCGGGCGAATACCATGTGATGCGGCACGCCGCGAACCTGGAGACCGTGAACACCTACGAAGGCGCCCACGACGTCCACGCCCTGATCCTCGGGCGCGCCATCACCGGCGAGAACGCGTTCTAGGGTTCCACACGCATCCGTAGAGTCCCGGAGGCGGCGAAGGGAATATTTACGGTTGTCTCCTAGGGTCCGCCCGCCCTTGGGGGGAACCGTACATGGCCGGCAAAAGCGCGTCAGGCGCGGCCAACAAGGCTGAGATGATCCGTTGGCTGTTCGAAAACAGCCGCGATCTGATGCAGGTCATCGGCGCCGATGGCCGTTTCAAGCTCGTCAACGGCGCGTGGAAGACGCTGGCCGGCTGGGACGAGGCCGAGCTGATGGGCGCGCACGCCCTGGACTTCCTGCATCCCGAAGACATCGCCGCCGTCCGCGACCGCATCCGGAGCCTGGCGCCCGGAGAGGTGGCTGAAGATCCCATCCGCGTGCGCTGCAAGAACGGCGAATGGATGTGGTTCGCCTCGCGCACCCACCGCGTGGAGAACGGCGACCTGATCGCCACCATGCGCGACGCCAGCGAGGAGCGCGCCCGGTCCGAGGAATTGGAAGAGACCCGCCGCACCCGGCGTATGCTGGGCGAAGCCGCCGGCATCGGCGCCTGGCACTTCGAGCCGCTCACCAATCAGATCGTCTGGTCAAACGAGCTCCTGAGCCTGACCGGGTACGACATCTCCGACATCGCCAAGTCCGACGACTTCTACGCCCGCGTCCATCCGACCGATCGGGCCATGACGCTCGCCCTGATGACCCGAGGGGTCGAGACCGGCGAAGGCGCGACGCTGGAACACCGGCTGAAGGTCGGCGGGCGCTGGACGTCCTGGCGCGCCACCTTCCGCACCGAGCCCAGGCCCGGCGGGGTCTTCGCGCTGCGCGGCATTTCCGAGAACATCACCGAGCTCGCCCGAGCCCGCGACGCCGCACGCCGCGGCGAGCTGCGGATGAAGCGCGCGGAGCGCGAGGCGAAGGCCAACGCCCATCGTCTGGGCGTCGCCCTGGAGTCGGCCGAGGCCGGCGTCTACGAGATCGACCACGTGTCGAAGACCTTCTGGGCCTCGCCGGAGTTCGTCCGCATCACCGGCCAGGACAACGCCACCTATGAGGAGGCGACCCAGCTGCGCTTCCCGGGCTTCCATCCGGACGACCTGCACCACGTCCGCGAGGCGTTCCGCACCCTGCACACCGGCGCCGACAAGTCGGGCGCCTTCGACGCGCGGATCGTGCGGCCCGACGGCGAGGTCCGCTGGATCCGCGTCTCGCACCATCTGAAGGTCGGCAAGGGCGGCCGCTGGCTGAAGGCCGTAGGCCTCTTGCAGGATGTGGACGAGCGCAAGCGCCAGGAAATCGCGCTGATGGAGGCGCAGCGCGCGGCGGAAGCCGCCGCCGAGGCCAAGTCCGCATTCCTGGCCAATATGAGCCACGAGATCCGCACCCCGATGAACGGGGTGATGGGCGTGCTGCACCTCCTGAAGGGCGAAAGGCTTTCCGAGGAAGGCCGCCACATGCTCGACGAGGCGCTGAACTGCGGCCAGATGCTGGCCGAGCTGCTGAACGACGTCATCGACTTTGCCAAGATCGAGGCCGGCCGCCTGGAACTCAACTCCGAGCCGCTGGACCCGCGGGGCCTGGTGGAAGGCGTCGTGCGCCTGCTGCGGCCGCAGGCCGAGGGCAAGGGTCTCCTGCTTCGCCTCGACGCCCCGCCGGAGCTGGGCTGGGTGAAGTCCGACCCGGTGCGCCTGCGCCAGGCGCTGTTCAACCTGGTCGGCAACGCCGTGAAGTTCACCGAGCGCGGCTCGGTCACCGTCCGCTGCTCGAGGCCGCGCGCCGGCTTCCTGCGCTTCGACATCATCGACACCGGCGTCGGTATCCCGGCGGAAGCGCAGGCGCGCATCTTCCAGCGCTTCGATCAGGGCGATGCGTCCACCACCCGCAAGTTTGGCGGCTCCGGCCTGGGCCTGGCGATCACCAAGAAGCTGGCCGAGATGATGGGGGGCGACGTGGGCTTCTCCTCCGAGGAGGGCCTGGGCTCGACCTTCTGGCTGGAGATCGCCGTCGAGGCGGGCGAAGAGGTGGCCGCCCAGTCCGAAAGCCTGGAGCCGGTGCTGGAGGGCCTGAAGGTGCTGGTGGTGGAGGACAACGCCACCAACCGGATGATCGCCACCAAGCTGCTGGAAAGCCTGGGCGCCATCGTCGAGACCGCCGCCGACGGCTACCTCGGCGTGGAGGCGGCCGAACGCGGCGACTTCCACCTGATCCTGATGGATGTCCAGATGCCGGGCATCGACGGGCTGGAGGCGGCGCGCCGCATACGCGCGCTGGGCGGCGCCCCGGCCGAAACGCCGATCGTGGCGCTGACCGCAAATGTCCTGGCCCACCAGCGCCGCGCCTATCTCGACGCCGGCATGGACGGGGTGGTCGGCAAGCCGATTTCCCCCGGCGTCCTGCTGCGCGAGATCGCCCGGCTGTCGGCCCCCATCGAGGGCGACGCGGCCACAGTCGCCGCCTAAGCGCCGAAGCCGTCTTCCAAGGGCTCGCGCAGCAATGCTAGTGCTGCGCCATTGTCCTTGGGGAACCTCTATGAACCGCCGATTCCTCCCAGCCGGCGCTTTTCTCGCCGCGTCCGCCCTGGCCCTCGCCGCTCACGCCCAGCCGGCCGCGCCGCCGCCGCTGTTCGCCGTCTGCCAGGCCTGCCATGAGAGCACCGCCAACGCCGGCCCGTCGGTGGGCCCCAACCTGTTCGGCGTCGGCGGCCGCAAGGCCGGCGCGGCCAAGGACTTCGACTACTCCGACGCCATGAAGAACTCGCCGATCGTATGGAGCGCCGACACGCTCGCGGCCTTCATCGTCGATCCCAACAAGTCCATCCCCGGCAACAAGATGGACTATTCCGGCGCCGACGCGGCCACCGCCAAGCAGATCGCCGACTATCTGATGACGCTGAAGCCCTGACGCTTCCACGCTACTGAGGTTTTCGAATTTCCGGTACGCCGGGTCCGGCGGGGCCAAGCCCCTTGTCGCGTCCGCGTGGGCGCGGTAGGTCGCTGACATAACGGAATACCTCGCCAATATTGGGAGCACTGGGATGAAGCGGACTTCGACGGTGGTTTGGGCTGCGGCCGGCGGCGCCTGCCTGGCGCTCAGCGTGGCTTTCGCGGCGGTTTCGGCCGGCAATCCGGTGGAAGAGCGCCAGGCCGCCATGAAGGCCGTCGGCCAATCGATGAAGGAAGGCGCCGGCATCAACAGCGCCGCCACCTTCGACGCCGCCAAGGCCAAGACGATCATGGAAAGCGTGGCCGCCAACGCCAAGAAGCTGCATGGCCTCTATCCGGCGGGCAGCGACAAGGACGCGAAGTCCGAGGCCGATCCGAAGATCTGGGAAAACAAGGCCGACTTCGACAAGCGCCTGACCGAGCTCGGGACGCTCGCCACCACCGCGTCGAAGGCGACCACGGCCGAAGCCTATTCGCCCGCCTACAAGGCCGTGGGCGGCACCTGCAAGAGCTGCCACGACATCTATCGCACGAAGAAGAAGTCCTGAGCCGCTAAGCGGCTGTCGGACTGGGGGCTGTAGGGGGCGGTCATGCGGCGCGTTCTGATTTTCCTGATCGTGGTGCTCGTGCTTGGCGTGACCGCCGGCCTGTTCATCACGCGGCCGCAGCGACTGCCCGCCTCCGAGCTCGCGGCGGGCTACAAGCCCGACGTCGCCAACGGCCAGCTGATGTTCACGGCGGCCAACTGCTCGGCCTGCCACGCCACGCCCGGCCAGGCGGACCGCACGGTGCTGGGCGGCGGGCTGAAGCTGAAGTCGCCGTTCGGCACCTTCGTCACGCCGAACATCTCGCCCGACCCGACCGCCGGCATCGGCGGCTGGACGGAGGCCGAGTTCGTCAACGCCATGAAGCGGGGCACGGGCCGCCACGGCGAGCACCTCTATCCGGCCTTCCCCTATGCCTCCTACAGCCTGATGAAGACGTCCGACGTGCGCGACGTCTTCGCCTACCTGAAGACCCTGCCGCCGGTGGCCAAGCCCACCGCGCCGCACGAGCTGAAATTCCCGTTCAACATCCGGCTCGCGGTGGGCGGCTGGAAGCTGCTCTATTTCCACCCGCACGAGTTCAAGCCCGACCCCAAGAAGTCCGACGCCTGGAACCGCGGCGAGTACCTTGCCGAGGGTCCCGCCCACTGCGCCGAGTGCCACACGCCGCGCAACGCCCTGGGCGGGATGGAAGCCGACAAGCTCTACGCCGGCGCGCCCAACCTCGAGGCCGGCGGCCGCTTCGCGTCCAACATCACCCCGCACAAGGACGGCATCGGCGACTGGAGCGCCCAGGACATCACCGACTTCCTGAAGTCCGGCACCGACAAATGCTTCAACGAGCCGGACGGCATGAAGGACGTCATCGCCTCGACCAGCAAGCTGCCGGACGCCGACGTGTCGGCCATGGGCGAGTACATCCACGCCCTGCCGCCGGTCGCCGGCAACCCGAAGCACAAGACCTGCTGATCGCGCCTCGGCTTCCGCCGCGCCTCAAACCCAGGTAACTCCTCGCGAAACGGTCGGGGAGAGTTGTCAGATGGCGGAGATCGCCGCGGGGGCCGCAGAGGCGCCGCTGAAAGGCGCAAGCCTGCGCACGGTGGTCGCCGCCTCGGCCGCCGGCACCACCTTCGAGTGGTACGACTTCTTCGTCTTCGGCAGCCTCACCCAGGTCATCTCCAAGACCTTCTTCTCGGGCCTGAACGAGACCGCCGGCTACATCGCCGCGCTGGCGCTGTTCGGCGCGGGCTTCGCCTTCCGCCCGATCGGCGCCCTGGTGTTCGGCCGCATCGGCGACCGGGTGGGCCGCAAGGGCGCCTTTCTGGTCACCGTGACCCTGATGGGCGGCGCCACCGTGATCATCGGCCTGCTGCCCAGCTATGCCATGGCCGGGATCGCCAGCCCCATCCTGCTGCTCACAATGCGGATCATCCAGGGCTTCGCGCTCGGCGGGGAATATGGCGGCGCGGCGATCTATGTGGCCGAGCATGCGCCTGACGGCGCGCGTGGGCGGTCGACAGGCTGGGTGCAGACCTCGGCCGCGTTCGGCCTGTTCGCGGCCCTGCTTGTGATCCTGCTGACCCGGCTCACCCTGGGCAAGATCGCGGGGCCCACCGCCTTCGATGCCTGGGGCTGGCGCATCCCGTTCCTGTTCTCCGCGGGCCTCCTGATCGTCTCGATCTTCATGCGCCTGAAGCTGGACGAGAGCCCGGCCTTCGCGGCCATGAAGGCCGAGGGCGGCGGCTCCAAGGCGCCCTACGCCGAGGCCTTCGGCCAATGGAAGAACCTCAAGCTGGTGCTGCTGGCGCTGACCGCAATGATGTTCGCCCAGGGCGGGGTCTGGTACACGGCCTTCTTCTACGTCCAGACCTTCCTCGAGAAGTTCCTGAAGGTCGATCCGGCGACCATCAACAGCCTGATGATGGCCGCCACGGCGGTGTCGGCGGTGCTCTACGTCGTCTTCGGCTGGCTGTCGGACAAGGTGGGCCGCAAGCCGGTGATGCTGGCCGGCATGACGCTGATGCTGATCATGTATTTCCCGGGCTTCCACGGGCTGTCGGCGACCCTGAACCCCGCGCTGTCGGAGGCCGAGAAGGCCAACCCAGTGACGGTGATCGCCGACCCGGCCGACTGCTCGCTGCAATTCGATCCGGTGGGCAAGGCCAGCTTCACCTCGTCCTGCGACATCGCCAAGAGCGCGCTCGCCAACGCCGGCGTCTCCTACATCAACCAGCCGGGCCAGCCCGGCCAAGCGGCCATGGTCCGCGTGGGCCTGGCGACGATCACCTCTGTCGACGCCCGCGGCGCGCCGAAGGACGTCGCCAAGGCGCTTAAGGCCAGCATCGAGACCCAGATCAAGGAGGGCCTCGCCCGCGCCGGCTATCCCGCCAAGGCCGATCCTAAGCGGATGAACCTGCCCGGCGCCTTCGGCTGGCTGATGGTGTTCGTGGTGGCGGCCACCGCCCTGTTCGGGCCCATCGCCGCCTGCCTGGTCGAGCTGTTCCCCACGCGGATCCGCTACACGGCCATGAGCCTGCCGTACCACATCGGCACCGGCTGGGTGGGCGGCTTCGTGCCCTTCACCGCCTTCGCCATCGTGGCGGCGGTGGGCAACATCTACGCGGGCCTCTGGTACCCCTTCGCCTTCACCCTGATCTCAGTCGTGGTGACCCTCTTCCTGCTGCCCGAGACGCGTGGGCGGGACCTGCACGCCTAGGGCGCGCAGACCTTACTTCCTGAGTCCGTCCAGCTCGGCGATCGTCGCCTCGGACGGCTGCTCGGCGGCCTGAAGTCGCTTGGCGACCGCCTCGGTCTCGCTCAGGGCGCGCAGCAGATTGCCGCCGGCCAGCTTGCCCAGGTCCTCGTCCGACCAGCCCCGGCGCGCCAGCTCGGCCAGCAGCGCCGGATATTTGTCGACGCCGTCCAGGCCCTCCGGCGTGTCGGGAATGCCGTCGAAATCGGAGCCCAGGCCCACGCAGTCGACGCCGCACACCTTGCGGATCTGCTCGATGTGGTCGGCGACCTGGGCCAGGGTGACGTGCGGCTTCGGGTGCGCGGCCTCCCATTCCGCCATGGCGGCCTTGCGCTTTTCGGGCTGGCCGGTGAACAGGCTGGCCTCCCGCGCCGTCTCCGCCGCCTGGTCGGCGTTCCAGCGGCGCCTGGCGTCCGAAACGTAACCGGTGGCGAAGTTGGCCATCACCACCCCGCGGTTCTTCGCCACCAGGGCGAGGACGTCGTCCGGCACATTGCGCGGGTGGTCGCTCACCGCCCGCGCGCCAGAGTGGGAGAAGATCACCGGCGCTTGGCTGGCCGCGAGGGCGGCGCGCATGGTCTCCGGCGACACGTGGCTCAGATCGACCAGCATCCCCAGCCGGTTCATCTCGCCCACCACCGCCTTGCCGTAGGGCGAAAGCCCATGATGCTTCGGGTCGTCGGTGGCCGAGTCGGCGAAGTCGTTGTCGGTGAAGTGGGCGAGCGTCATGTAGCGCGCGCCCAAGGCGTAATAGGCGCGCAGCACGGCCAGGGAGTCGTCGATCTGGTGGCCGCCTTCCACGCCGATCAGCGAGGCCACGCGGCCTTCCTTGTGCAGGCGCACGATGTCGTCGGCGGTGTAGGCCATGCCGAGGTCGGCCGGATAGCGGGACGCCAGGCGCTTGACGATGTCGATCTGCTCGATGGTGGTTTGAACCGCGGCCGGGCCGGTGATGCTGACCGGGATGTAGACGCTCCAGAACTGGCCGCCGACGCCGCCCCTGTGCAGGCGTGGGATATCGGTCATCAGCCCGCCGGTCCCCTCGCCGCCCGGCACCGGCGGCTGATGGGAAAGGTCCGACCTGAAGTCGAAGACGCCGGTCTTCTGGGCGAAGCGGTCACGCACCTCCCAGGGGAAGTCGTTGTGGCCGTCGATCAGCGGCGTGGCCTTCAGCACCTTGGCGACGCGGGCGGCGATCTCGGCGTCCGACGGCGCGGCTTGGGCCGTCGTCACGGCAAAGGCGGCGGCGGTCGCCAGCAGGGCGATGGTCAGTGTGCGCATGGAAAAGCCCCCCGGATTCGGTAAGCCTCAGCCTGCGATGGGCAGGACCTCGGTGTCCACTCCGGCGGTGTCGAGCGCGGCCTGCTCGTGGCGCCACG
>JAFEDM010000350.1 GCA_018241625.1 Pseudomonadota bacterium
AAATCGTCCCAGTTGATGTCGATGCCGGCCGCGCGCGCGATCGCGACCAGGTGCAGCGTGTGGTTGGTCGAGCCGCCGGTGGCCAGGAGGCCGGCCAGCGCATTCACCACGCTCTTGGCGTCCACCACCTGGGCCATGGGCGCATAGGCGTTGGTTCCGTCGCGGATCTCGATGGCGCGCCGGGCGACCGCGGCGGTCAGGGCGTCGCGCAGCGGCGTATTGGGATGCACGAAGGCCGCGCCCGGCAGGTGCAGGCCCATCATCTCCATCATCATCTGGTTGGAGTTGGCGGTGCCGTAGAAGGTGCAGGTGCCGGGGCCATGATAGGAGGCCATCTCCGAGTCCAGCAGTTCCTCGCGCGTGGCCTTGCCCTGGGCGTAGAGGGCGCGCACCCGCGCCTTTTCGTGGTTCGAAACGCCGGAGGTCATCGGCCCGCCGGGCACGAAGATCACCGGCAGGTGCCCGAAGCTGAGCGCCCCCATCACCAGGCCGGGCACGATCTTGTCGCAGACGCCCAGCATCAGGGCCGCGTCGAAGGCGTCGTGGGTGAGCGCAACCGCCGTCGCCATGGCGATGGTGTCGCGGCTGAACAGCGATAGCTCCATGCCGGGCCGCCCTTGCGTCACCCCATCGCACATGGCGGGCACGCCGCCGGCGTACTGGGCGGTCCCGCCGGCCTCGCGCGCCGCGGCCTTGATGATCGCCGGGAACCGCTCCAGCGGTTGGTGGGCCGAGAGCATGTCGTTGTAGGCGGACACGATGGCCAGGTTGGGCGCGGTGGGATCGCGCATGGTGCGCTTGTCCGCGTCGCTCTCGGCGGCGAAGGCATGGGCCCAGTTGGCGCAGCTGAGCTTGGCGCGGCCCGTCCCCGCGGCGCGGGCCGCCTGAATGCGTTCGAGGTAGGCGCCGCGCGTTCCCCGGCTGCGCTCGATGATCCGTTCGGTGACGTCCGCCGTGACCGGATGCATGTGGCTATCCCTCGAAATCCGGCGCCCAGAATATCCGGACCGGGACCTGTTCCTGGTTAAGGATCGTGCGAACCGGCAGATCGGTCCCGGCCGCAGCCGCGGCGATGACCTGCCGCTTAGCCTCGCCGGCGATCAAGAGGAAGATGGCTCGGCTCTGCAACAACGCGGCGAACGTCAGGCTGATCCGGGGCAGCGGCGGGCTGCCGAAACCCTGCGGCGACTCGGCGGTGAGCGCCGGACCGTTCGCCGCCGCCATCACCGGGCTGCCGGGAATCAGGGAGGCGACATGGCCGTCCTCGCCCATGCCCAGCATGACGGCGTCGAACGGCATCAGCTTCCTGAGCGCCGGCTCGGCGTAGTCGGTGAGCGGCAGGAACCGCGCCGCCGCGGCCGGGCCGACGAACAGGCGTTCACGCACCAGCCGGGCGTTGGAGTTGGGCGAAGCGGCGTCGACCTGCCGTTCGTCCGACAGGGTGACCGCCACATGCGCCCAGTCGAGCTCGGTATGCGCCAGCCGGTCGTAGATCGGCCCCGGCGAGCGGCCGCCGGTGGCCACCAGGCTGGCGCGGCCGCGCGCCGCGAGGCCGGTGCGCAGTTGATGGACGACCGCGTCCGCGGCGGCGGCCGCCAAGACTGCGCCATCAGGGAAGATTTCGGGTTCGAATTTCGGCATGTCGCCGCTGATAACGCACAGGCCGCCCGGCGTCGCTCAATTGAGGTAAATCAAGGAAATATTGCCGCTATTCGGGGAACCAAGCTGAAGTTCGCGCGGTAGGCGTATCAGGCGGTTCGGGGCGGCCGCTGTGGCAGCCCCACGTCCGCCGAGGGAAAGCCGAACCTCCAATGCCAGTCGCGTCGCTTCGCATCGCCCAGGTCACACCGTTGTACGAGGCGGTGCCGCCGCGGCTGTACGGCGGCACGGAGCGCGTGGTGGCGCACCTTTCCAACGCCCTGGCGGACCTCGGCCACCAGGTCACCCTGTTCGCCAGCGCCGACGCCCAGACTCGCGCGCGGCTGGTGCCGGTGCGCGATCAGGCGATCCGCCTGGACCCCGCGCCGCTGAAATCCGACCTCGCCGCCCACATGTCGATGATCGCCGAAGTGCGCCGGCGCGCCGATCAGTTCGACGTCATCCACTTCCACACCGACATGATCCACTTCCCCTTCTTCGAAGGCATGGCGGAGCGGACCTTGACCACCCTGCACGGACGGCTCGACCTGAAGGACCTGCCGGCGGTCTACCGGCGCTGGCCGCAGTTCCCCCTGGTTTCGATCAGCGACAGCCAGCGCAAGCCCCTGGCGTTCGCCAACTGGGCGGCGACCGTTCCGCACGGGATGAGCGCCGAGACCTATGACTTCCATCCGAAGTCGCGTGGCTACCTGGCCTTCCTGGGCCGCATCTCGCCCGAGAAGCGGCCGGACCGCGCCATCGCCATCGCCAAGGCGGCCGGCAAGCGCCTGAAGATCGCCGCCAAGGTCGATCCCGTGGACGAGGCCTATTTCGAGGAGAAGATCGAGCCCCTGCTGGATCTCGACCAGGTGGAGTTCGTGGGCGAGATCGGCGATGCGCGGAAGTCCGAGTTCCTGGGCGGCGCGGACGCCCTGCTGTTCCCCATCGACTGGCCCGAGCCGTTCGGCCTGGTGATGATCGAGGCCATGGCCTGCGGGACGCCGGTGGTCGCCTACGACTGCGGCTCGGCGCCGGAGGTGGTGGAGCACGGCCTGACGGGCTTCATCGTCCGCGACCTGGCCGAGGCGGTGGCCGCGGTCGAGCGCGCGCCGCAACTGGACCGGGCCGCGATCCGGCGGCGGTTCGAGCAGCGTTTCTCGGCGACGGCCATGGCCCAGAGGTATGTCGATCTCTATAGTCGGCTGGCCAACTCGCAGACGGCCGGCGTGGAATTCGCCGCCGAGTAGGGCGAAGGCATGGACGACCTCTCGGCGCCGACCACGGCCGTTGAGCTTGGCGCGACCAGCGAGCCGCGCACGCCATCGCGCCTGTTCTCCCTCAAGGATCGCGACACCTTCGTGGTGGCCGACGCCTTCGGCGACATCATGGGCCTGGGCGACGGCCTGTTCTCCAACGACACGCGCATCCTGTCGCGGTTCAGCCTGCTGTTGGGGACCGAGGCGCCGTCGCTGCTGTCGGCCGCGATCGGGCGGGACAACGTCTTCTTCACCTCGCACAGCGCCAACCAGAACCTGCCGAAGCCCGGCGGCCCCATCGCGCCGCCGGGCGTGATCCACATCGAGCGCAAGCGCTTCCTGTGGGACGAGCGCCTGTACGAACGCATCACACTGGTGAACTACAGCCGCGACGACGTCCTGACGCCGTTGGTCATCGAGTTTGGCGCCGACTTCCATGACATGTTCGAGGTGCGCGGCCTGCACCGGCCGGCGCGCGGCAAGGTGGGTCCGATCCAGACCGACGGCCGCGCCGTCCGCTTCGATTATCACGGCCTCGACCGCGTCGACCGGATGAGCTTCATCACCTTCTCGGACCCGCCGGGCCGGCTGGGCAGCGACCGGGCGGAGTACATGTACCCGCTGGGCCCCGAGCAGCGGCTGGAGCTCTACATCGAGATCGGCGGCCGGCCCGGGCCGACGCCGACCCGCGAGCGGTTCCGCGCCGCCGCCGCCTGCGCGCTCTGCGCCATGCGCGCGCGCCGCCGCCACGGGGCGCGGCTGAAGAGCTCCGGGCGCCTCTTCAACGAGTGGCTGGACAAGTCGGCCGCCGACCTCGCCCTGCTGACCACCCTGATGGAGACCGGGCCCTATCCCTATGCGGGCATCCCCTGGTTCTCGACCGCCTTCGGCCGCGACGCGATCATCACCGCCTGGCAGATC
>JAFEDM010000351.1 GCA_018241625.1 Pseudomonadota bacterium
CACCGCCGAGGTCTGGGCCGAGCATTCCGTCTGGCCGCAGGACCCCGGCTTCAACTCCGCCCGCATCGGCGGGGTGACCACCATCCTGGTGCTGCCCGGCTCCGGCAACCTGATCGGCGGCCGCGGCGTGGTGCTGCGCAACGTGCCCGCCCGCACGGTCCAGGACATGAAGTTCCCCGGCGCGCCCTACGTGCTGAAGATGGCCTGCGGCGAAAACCCCAAGCGGGTCTACGGCTCCAAGGGCCGCGCGCCGTCCACCCGGATGGGCAATGTCGCCGGCTACCGCGCCGCCTGGATCAACGCCGCCGACTACCAGCGCCGCTGGGACGAGTACCGCGCGAAGGTGAACCGCGGCGACAAGGCCGATCCGCCGAAGCGTGACCTGGCGCTCGACACCCTGTCCGGCGTGCTGCGCGGCGAGATCCTGGTGGAGAACCACTGCTACCGGGCCGACGAAATGGCCCAGATGATCGATATCTCCAAGGAGTTCGGCTACCGCATCGCCGCCTTCCACCACGCGGTGGAGGCCTACAAGATCGCCGACCTGCTGGCCGACAACCACATCTGCGTCGCCACCTGGGCCAACTGGTGGGGCGGCAAGATGGAGATGCTGGACGGCATCGAGGCCAACGCGGCCCTGGTCAACGCCGCCAAGGGCGGTTGCGCCATCATCAAGTCCGACGATCCCGACCTCATACAGAGATTGAACCAGGAGGCGGCCGAGGCGCTCGCCGCGGGCCGCGCCGCCGGCTTCCAGATCAGCGAGGCCGAGGCGATGAAGTGGATCACCTCCAACCCCGCCAAGGCGATCGGGGTCGACAAGCAGACCGGCAGCCTGGAGCCCGGCAAGCGCGCCGACCTGGTGATCTGGGACCACGATCCCTTCTCGATCTACGCCCGCACCGAGCGGGTCTATCTGGACGGCGCCGTCGCCTACGACCGCCGCGATCCGCGTTACCAGCCGCGTTCGGACTTCGACCTCGGCCAGCCCGGCGAAGGAGTCCGCTGATGCGCAAGGTCCTGTTCAGCGCCTGCGCGCTCGCCGCGCTGTCTCTCGGTCTCGCGGCGAAAGCCGAGACCGTCGCGATCACCAACGCCAAGATCCTCACCGCCGGCCCGGCGGGCGAGATCGCCTCCGGCACGGTGGTCATCAAGGACGGCAAGATCGCCGCGGTCGGCGCGAGCGCCGCGGCCCCGGCCGGCGCCAAGGTGATCGACGCCCATGGCGGCGTGGTCGCTCCCGGCTTCTTCGCCACCGGCGCCCTTTTGGGCGCGGTCGAGGTGGGCTCGCTCGGCAACGACCTGTCGGTCAACAACCCCGAGATCGGCGCCAGCTTCGACATCCAGTACGGCCTGCACCCGGAATCCACCCTCTTCCCGGTCGCCCGGCTCGGCGGCCTGACCAGCGCCGTGGTCCTGCCGATCCCGGTCGGCGGCCGCGGCGGCGAGGACGACGACGAGGAGGCCACCGACGACGCCCGCGCCTACACCGCCGGCCCCGGCGGCGAGGGCTCCAAGTCCCACGCCCTGTTCGCCGGCCAGGGCGTGGTGATCGACCTGTCGGGCCACGAGAACTCCATCACCAAGGCCCGCGTGGCCCAGGTGGCGCCCTTCGGCCAATCCGGCGGCCGCGTCGCCGGCGGCTCGCGCGGGGCGGAGTTCGTCGCCCTGAAGGAAGCCCTGGGCGACGTCCGCGACTACATGAGGAACAAGGCCGCCTACGACCGCGCGTCCTTGCGCAACCTCGCCCTCGCCACGGGCGACCTCGAGGCCCTGATCCCGGTGGTCGAGGGCAAGCAGCCGCTGGTGGCGGTGGTCAAGCGCGCCTCCGACATCCGCCACGTCCTGGCCTTCGCCCGCGACGAGCACATCAAGCTGGTCATCGAAGGCGGCCAGGAAGCCTGGGAAGTGGCGCCGGAGATCGCCAAGGCCGGCGTCCCGGTGCTGCTCAACCCGTTCGACGATCGCCCGGAGAGCTATGAGGAGCTGGGCGCGACCCTCGACAACGCCGGCCGCCTGGCCGCGGCGGGCGTGACGGTGGCCTTCGAAAGCACCGGCGGATCGGCCCGGGCGCGCGAGACCCGCTACGAGGCGGGCAGCGCGGTCAGCCACGGCATGGCCTATGACGCAGCGCTCAAGGCGATCACCATCAACCCGGCGAAGATCTTCGGCGTCGGCGAGCGCACCGGCAGCCTCGAGCCCGGCAAGGACGCCGACCTGGTGATCTGGACCGGCGACCCCTTCGAGCCGCTCAGCCAGCCGACCGCGGTCTTCATCCACGGCCAGAGCCAGCCCCTGACCTCCCGCCAGCTCGAACTGCGCGACCGCTACAAGGACCTCGGCCGTCCGCTGCCGCCAGGCTACACGCACCCGTAGGGAAGCTCAGCCGCCGGCGCTGACCAGGACGAACGGCGCCCAAGAGCCGGGATGCGCCCAGATGGGCTGCCATCCGGCCAGGGGCTTTCCGTTCGGCAGCACGCCGCTGCGGACGGCGCGCATGGCGGCCTGCAGGGCCTGCGCCTTGGAGCGCCTCGGGTCCGCCCGCTGCAAGGCGATGGTCTGGACCGTGAGCGCGGCGGTGACCTCGTCGCCGACCTGCCAGTGGGAGACCAGCAACCCGCCGGCGCCGGCATAGAGGAACGCCTTCGCCAGGCCCGACAGGCTTTCGGCGCCCGGCCTGCCGTCCGCGGCGGCCGTGTTGCAGGCCGACAGGATCACCCAATCGGCCGAAAGCGAGAGCCGGGCGGCCTCGGACGCGGTCAGCACCCCATCGTCGTTGCTGGTCGCGACGGCGGGCGGCGTCAGCACCAGCCCCGGCTCTTCGATCCCCTTGAGGACATGCGGCAGGAGCCCATGGGTGGCGAAGATGACGACCCGGGCCCGCGGCAGGTCGGGCGAGGCTTTCACCGCCGCCTCGGTCGCCTCCGGACCCATATGTAGCGCGGAGGCCGGCGCGCCCAGCGCGGCCGCCATGGCCCTGAGTTCAGCCCGTGTGCCGGGCAATGGCGCCAGGCCCTGGCGCAAGGTCGCCGGATCGGCCAGGCCGAGGCCATCGGCGCCGACGCCCCGGAACACGCGCAACCCGCCACGGGCCGCGGCTGACCCGACAGCCCCAGAATCGCCGAGCCCGTGGTCCCCAAGTGTTGGGTCGCCGTAGCCGGCCAGGGGTTCGCGCATGGGGCCTCCGCGGGCGGACGGCGCCGTCAGGACGCCCAGCGCCCGCAGGCTGGAGACCGCCGGCAGGGTGACGAGGGCGTAGCGGTCCGCGAACCAGGGCGCGGCCATCAGGCTCCTCTCGTCGCCGTGGGCGTCCCGCGGCGGCGGCCGGGTCTGCAGCACCGACAGCGGCAGGCCGCTCAGGGCGCCGACGGTCACCACATAAAGCGTCTTCACGCCGTGCAGCGCCGGCTCCACAGGGGCGACGAGGTCGCGGTAGAGGCCATAGGCCGCCTGGCGGTCGAACGGCGGCAGGTCGTTGGGCGACGCGTCCGGCGGACCGGGATCGGCCGTGGGCGGACAGGTCCCCGGATCGGTCTGGCAGCGCAGGCGCACGACGACCTCGGCCGTCGTCTTCGCCGCGCCGCTCACCTGGCGCCAGGCGTTCCGGGTTCGGGTGAGGGCGAAGACGTGGATATCCTTGTCGGAGGGCGTGATCAGCAGCAGGCCTTCGCCGGGCCTCAGGCGCGCCTGGGTCGCCGCCAGATCCAGCGGCTCGGGCGAGACCAGCTCGGCGTAACGCGGAAACCTGGCGCGGACCTCTGCGTGCAACCGGGCCAGCTCGTCGGCGGCGCGGGCCAGCGCCTGGCGCATGGCCTGGGCCGTCGCCGCGTCGCCATCGCCCAGCGCCCGCAACAGCTGCGCCTCGTAGCCGCGCGCGGCGACGTCCAGGTCCTGTTGGCGGCGGACCGTCTCGGCCAGGCCCGCGCGCCCGGCGGCCACCCGCGCGGCGGCCTGCGCCAATGCGGCTCCGGCGGAGGAGCGGTCGAGGTCCTGCGCCGCCATGAAGGCCCGGGCCCGCACGCGCGGCAGGCTGGGTGATCCCGGCGCCGAGAGGCTGCCGGCGGTCGCCAGATAGATCCGGAACGGCGCCCCATCGTCGCTCGCCCCCGACGGGCCGTCGGGGTCGGC
>JAFEDM010000352.1 GCA_018241625.1 Pseudomonadota bacterium
CCTGAAATCGTCTCTTTGAAATGGGTCTTTGGCCGGTCTCTAGGCCCCGGCTGTTTCCCGATTGTGTCTCGGAAACCGAGTGCGGGCCAGCAGTCTTGACCGGCCCGTGGCCGGGTGATGACCTCGCCCGGTTCGGAGGGAATATCCATGTCGAAGCTTGCCGCGGCCGCCGTCGTCGCCCTGATCGTGACGGCCGGCGCCGCATCGCCAAGGATTGGGCGCGCCGATGAGCCCGCGGGCCTGAAGTACGGCGCCTGGGGGTTCGACCTCACCGCCCGCGACCTGAAGACCCGGCCGGGCGACGACTTCTTCCGCTACGCCAACGGCGCCTGGCTGGATTGCACGCCGATCCCGGGCGACAAACCCGGCATCAGCCTGCGCATCTATGAAAGCGACCTCGCCGAGGCGCGGCTGCACGCGATCATGGAGGACGCCGCCAAGGTCTCTAGCCACGCGCCCACGACCGTCGAGGGCAAGGTGGGCGCCTTCTACAAGGCCTTCATGGACGAGGGCCGCATCGAGGCCCTGGGCGCCAAGCCCATCGCCCCGGAGTTGGACGCGATCCGCGCTGCGACGACCCGCGAGCAGCTGGGCGCCCTGATGGGCCGGCAGGTGAAGGATTTCGAGGGCGGCGCCTTCGGCATCGGCCTCGACGTCGACGTCAAGGACATCAGCCACTACGCCATCTACCTCGCCCAGGCGGGCCTCGGCCTGCCCGACCGCGACTACTACCTGCAGGCCTCGTTCGCCGAGAAGAAGGCCGCCTATCAGGCCCATGTCGAAAAGCTGCTGACCCTGGTGGGCTGGCCCGACGCCAAGGCGAAGGCCGCCGCCATCGTCGCCCTGGAGACGAAGATCGCCGAGGCCAGCTGGACCAAGGCCGAGGAGCGCAACCCCGACACCACCTACAATCCCTACAGCCTGCCGCAGCTCGAGGCCGCGGCGCCCGGCTTCCCCTGGGCCGCCTTCCTGAAGGCCGCCGACCTGGGCGCGCCGGCCAAGGTTGTGGTGGTCGAGAAGACCGCCTTCCCGAAGATCGCCGCGATCTATGCCGCCACGCCCGTGGACGTGCTGCAGGCCTGGCTCGCCTTCAACGTCGCCGACAACGCCTCGCCCTATCTGTCGAAGCCCTTCGACGAGGCCTTCTTCGCCTTCCAAAAGAAGACCCTGACCGGCCAGGACGAGGAGGAGGCCCGCTGGAAGCGCGGCGTCCATGCGGTGAGCGGCGGCGACTACGGCGCCGGCGACCACTTCGACCGCTTCGGCAACCTGGGCTGGGCCGTGGGCCAGCTCTACACCGCCCGCTATTTTCCGCCGCCGGCCAAGGCCAAGGTCCAGGCCCTGGTGGCCGACCTGAAGACCGCCTACGCCGCCCGGATCAAGAAGCTCGACTGGATGAGCCCGGCCACCAAGGCCGAGGCGCTGAAAAAGCTCGCCGCCTACACCGTCAAGGTCGGCTACCCCGACAAGCCGCGGGACTATTCCAAGGTGGCGATCCGCGACGACGACCTGGTGGGCGACGTGCGCCGCGCGGCCGAGGCGGACTGGGCCTTCTATGTCGCGCGCCAGAACGGGCCGGTGGACCGCGGCGACTGGGGCATGACGCCCCAGACCAACGACGCCTACAACGGCTCGCTGATCGACATCGTTTTCCCGGCGGTGATCCTGCAGCCGCCGATCTTCGACGCTGGCGCCGATCCCGCGATCAACTATGGCGCGGTCGGCGGGGTGATCGGCCACGAGCTGACCCACGGCTTCGACGACCAGGGCCGCAAGTACGACAGCCAGGGCCGCCTGCGCGACTGGTGGGCGGCGGCCGACGCCAAGACCTTCGAGGCGCGCGCCAAGGCGTTCGGCGCCCAATACTCGGCCTATGAGCCGCTACCGGGCGCCCATGTGAACGGCGACCTGACCATGGGCGAGAACATCGCCGACCTCGGTGGTCTCACCTTGGGGCTCGACGCCTACCACGCCAGCCTCCACGGCAAGCCCGCGCCGGTGATCGACGGCCTGACCGGCGACCAGCGCGTCTTTCTGGGCTGGGCCCAGGCCTGGCGCGGCAAGCTGCGCGACGATGCGGTGCGTCGCCAGGTGGTCAGCGACCCGCACTCGCCGCGACAGTACCGGGTCAACGGCCCGGTTCGGAACATCGACGCCTGGTACGCAGCCTTCGGTGTGAAGCCGGGCGAGAAGCTCTACATCGCGCCGGATGCGCGGGTGAGGATCTGGTAGGCCATTCAACGCCGCTCATCCCGGCCTTCGCCGGGATGAGCGGGGAACCTACCGCCGCTTCAGCTTCGCAATCGCATCCG
>JAFEDM010000353.1 GCA_018241625.1 Pseudomonadota bacterium
CCTTGGCCTGACCGGGCTGCGCGGCGTCCACGTCGGCCTTCACGATCCGGCCGTGCGGGCCGGAGCCCTTCACGGCGGACAGGTCCAGCCCCTTCTGCTCGGCGATCCGCCGGGCGAGCGGTGAAACGAAGGTGCGTTGGCCGTCCGGTGTCGGAGCTTGGGCTCTCGAAACCTCACCCGCTTGCGGGGGAGGTGCCACCGAAGGTGACGGAGGGGGCGTTGGGGCCGTGCGCTGAGCGGGCGGCTGCGCCCCCTCCACCGCTGCGCGGTCCCCCTCCCCCGAAGTCTTCGCTTCAGGGGAGGTTTTTGGCGCAGGCGGCGCGGACGCGCCCACGTCGTCGCCGGACAGGCGGGCGATCGGCGCGTTGACCTTCACGCCCTCCGTGCCTTCCGGCACCAGGATCTCCTCGACGGTGCCTTCGTCGACGGCCTCCACCTCCATGGTCGCCTTATCGGTCTCGATCTCGGCGATGACGTCGCCGGAACGCACGGCGTCACCCTTCTTCACGTGCCACTTGGCGAGCGTGCCCTCCTCCATGGTCGGAGACAGGGCCGGCATCAGGACGTCGATGCTCATGCAGGCTCCTTGGAGAGGTGGGCGAGGCCCGCGGCGTTGGCCTCCCAGTTCTGGCCGTCGAAGGCCTCGATGTTCAGCTCGAAACCGTCGGTGGAGTCGAGGCAGCGCGCGTTCACGCTCCAGCCGTCGGGATTGGAGCGCGGCCGGTAGAAGCTCTTGATCCCGCAGTCGGCGCAGAACAGGTGCTTCGCCACCCGGGTGTTGAAAGTGTACTCGACCAGCCGCTCCGCCCCCTTGGTGATGCGAAAGCGGCTCTCCGGCACGATGATGTGCACGAAGCCGGTCTTGGCGCACATGGAGCAGTTACAGCTCTGGGCCTCGACCACGGCGGGTAAAGCCGCCTCGAAGCGCACGCCGCCGCAGTGGCAGCCGCCGGCGCGCCAGGTGAAGGGGCTGTCGGGCTGGGCGCTCATCGGTAGCTGACCGCCTTGGCCGCCTTGACGATCTTGTCGACCGAGGGCAGCGACAACGCCTCCAGATTGGCGGCGTACGGCAGCGGCACGTCTTCCTGGTGGACGCGGGCGGGCGGCGCGTCGAGGTAGTCGAAAGCCAGTTCCGTCACCTTGGCGGCGATCTCGGCGCCGACGCCCATCGGGCCCCAGCCTTCCTCGACGGTCACCAGGCGGTTGGTCTTCTTCACGCTCTCGACGATGGTCTCGATGTCCATCGGCCGGATGGTGCGCAGGTCGATGACCTCGGCCTCGATCCCCTCGGCGGCCAGCTTCTCGGCCGCCTCCAGGCAGAAACCCACCATCCGCGAATAGGACACCAAGGTGACGCCGGAGCCCTGGCGGCGGACCTTGGCCTTGCCGATCGGCAGCACCCAGTCGATGTCCTCCGGCACCTCGAACTCGTGGCCGTACATCATCTCGTTCTCGAGGAAGACGACGGGGTTCGGATCGCGGATCGCGGCCTTCAGCAGCCCCTTGGCGTCGGCGGAGTCGTAGGGCGCGATGACCTTCAGGCCGGGGACGCTGCCGTACCAGGCGGCGTAGTCCTGGCTGTGCTGGGCCGCCACCCGCGACGCCGCCCCATTGGGGCCGCGGAAGACGATGGAGGTCTTGATCTGGCCGCCCGACATATAGAGCGTCTTGGCGGCCGAATTAATAATGTGATCAATGGCCTGCATGGCGAAGTTGAAAGTCATGAACTCCACGATCGGCTTCAGACCGGCCATGGCCGCGCCCACGCCGACGCCGGCGAAGCCGTATTCGGTGATCGGGGTGTCGATCACGCGTCGCTCGCCGAATTCCTGCAGCAGGTCGCGGCTGACCTTGTAGGCGCCCTGGTACTGGGCGACCTCCTCGCCCATCAGGAAGACGTCCGGATCGCGGCGCATCTCCTCGGCCATGGCGTCGCGCAGGGCGTCGCGTACGGTCACCCGCACCAGCTTGGTGCCCTCTGGAAGGTCGGGGTCGGTCAGGCCGGCGGCGGGCGCCGGCGCGGCCTTCGGCGTCTCGCGGACCGGGTCGCCCTTGGCCTCTGCGCGTGAAGCCGGTTGCGGGTCCTCGGTCGGCGCTTCGACCTTGGGAGCCTCAGCCGCCTTCGGTGCTTCGGCAGCAGGCTTGGACGCGCCGGCGTCGTCGCCGGACAGGCGGGCGATCGGCGTGTTGACCTTCACCTCCTCGGTGCCCTCGGGCACCAGGATCTCCTCGACCACGCCCTCGTCGACGGCCTCCACCTCCATGGTGGCCTTGTCGGTTTCGATCTCGGCGATCACGTCGCCGGAGCGGACCTTGTCGCCCTTCTTCACGTGCCACTTGGCGAGGGTGCCCTCCTCCATGGTCGGAGAAAGCGCCGGCATCAGGACGTCGGTCATGCCGTCACCTCGGTGTAGACGTCGGTGTAGAGTTCGCTGGGATCGGGCTCCGGGCTAGTGCGGGCGAATTCCGCGGCGTCGGCGACGATGCGCTTCACCTCCGCGTCGATGGCCTTCAGCGCCGCCTCGTCGGCGAAGCCGCGCTTTTCCAGCATCTCCTCGATGTGATCGATCGGGTCGCGGGTCTTCCTGACCTCGTCCACCTCCTCGCGCGTGCGGTACTTGGCCGGGTCGCTCATGGAGTGGCCGCGGTAGCGGTAGGTCTTCATCTCCAGGATGTAGGGGCCCTTGCCCGAACGGGCGTGCTCGGCGGCCTTCTCGGCTGCGGCGCGCACCGCCAGGACGTCCATGCCGTCCACCTCCTCGCCGGGGATGCGGAACGAGGCGCCGCGCTTGTAGAGGTGGGTCTCCGACGAGGACCGCTCGATCGAGGTGCCCATGGCGTACTGGTTGTTCTCGATCACATAGACGACCGGCAGGTCCCAGAGCTGGGCCATGTTGAAGCTCTCATAGACCTGGCCCTGGTTGGCCGCGCCGTCGCCGAAGTAGGTGAAGCACACCCGCTTGTCGTCGCGGTAGCGGTTGGCCATGGCTATGCCGGTGCCCAGGCTGACCTGGGCGCCCACGATGCCGTGGCCGCCGTAGAACTGCGCCTCGGTCGAGAACATGTGCATCGAGCCGCCCTTGCCCCGGGAGGAGCCGGTGGCGCGGCCGGTGAGCTCGGCCATGACCTCCTTGGGGTCCATGCCGCAGACCAGCATGTGGCCGTGATCGCGATAGCCGGTGATCACCTCGTCGCCCGGCTTCTGGGCCGCCTGGACGCCGACCGCGATGGCTTCCTGGCCGATGTAGAGGTGGCAGAAGCCGCCGATCAGCCCCATGCCGTAAAGCTGCCCCGCGCGCTCCTCGAAGCGGCGGATGAGCAGCATGTCGCGGTAGTACTGGAGCAGCTCGTCCTTGGAACCTTCGTTCCGGCCGCCGCCCCTTTTGGCTTCCGTATCGGGGGCTTTCGCCGCCAGCTCGGCGCCATTGGCTTTCCGCCGACCGGCCGCGCCGGTCTGCTCACGCGCCATGCGTATCTCCTGGATCCGTCCTAGGTAGCCCTCTTAGAACCCGCGAAGGGCCTCAGGGCTTCATGCGGATCACATAATCCCTCGGGTCGGCGAAGCCTAGCAGGGACCGCGCCCTTTCCTCCAGGAGGTCGGCGGAAAGGCTGGTGTCGCGCAGCAAACGCGCGCGGGTCTCGAGGTCCTGGCGCTGGCGCTCGAGCTGCGCCAGCTCCTTGGTCTTGGCGATCAGGGTCTCGTCGCGCTGGTCGGCCGAAAGCAGGCCGCGGTCGCCGGTGAAGGCGCTGAGCGCGAAGTAGACGATAAGCAGGACCAGCAGCGCAGTCGGCAGATACGGACGAAGTTGCGCGAGCACGGCGAATCCCTGAACCAGAGCCGCCTTGATCGCGCCCCTATGGTTACCGCGCGCTTAACCTTCCGGCGCCGGCGACTGTCTTCAGCGCTTGATCGCGTCGCGGCCGGCGTAGATCGCCTGGTCGCCCAGCTCTTCCTCGATCCGCAGCAGCTGGTTGTACTTGGCCGTGCGGTCGGAACGGCTGAGCGAGCCGGTTTTGATCTGCCCGCAGTTGGTGGCCACCGCCAGGTCGGCGATGGTCGAATCCTCGGTCTCGCCGGAGCGGTGGCTCATCACGGCGGTGTAGGCGTTGCGGTGGGCCAGATCGACCGCATCCAGGGTCTCCGACAGGGTGCCGATCTGGTTGACCTTCACCAGGATGGAGTTGGCCAGGCCCTTCTCGATGCCCATGGCCAGGCGCTTGGAGTTGGTGACGAACAGGTCGTCGCCCACCAGCTGGACCTTGCCGCCCAGCCGGTCGGTCAGCAGCTTCCAGCCGTCCAGGTCGTCCTCGGCGCAGCCGTCCTCGATGGTGACGATCGGGAACTTGCCGACCAGGTCGGCCAGGTAGTCGACCATGCCGGCCGGATCGAGGGTCTTGCCCTCGCCTTCCATCACGTACTTGCCGGACTTGAAGAACTCGGTGGAGGCCACGTCGAGGCCCAGGACGTAGTCCTTGCCCACCTTATAGCCGGCCTTGTCGCCCGCCTTGACGATGAAGCCGAGGGCCTCTTCGGCCGAGCCGATGTTCGGGGCGAAGCCGCCCTCGTCGCCGACGTTGGTGTTGTGGCCGGCGGCGTGCAGCTGGCTCTTCAGCGAGTGGAAGATCTCCGCGCCCATGCGCAGGCCCTCGGCGAAGGTGTCCGCGCCGGTGGGCAGGATCATGAATTCCTGGATATCGATCGGATTGTCCGCGTGGGCCCCGCCGTTGATGATGTTCATCATCGGGGTCGGCAGGACGCGGGCCGAGACGCCGCCGACGTACTTGTAGAGCGGCAGCGCCGCCGAGCTGGCCGCCGCCTTGGCTGCCGCCAGGCTCACCCCCAGGATGGCGTTGGCGCCCAACCGGCTCTTGTTCGGCGTGCCGTCGAGGTCGATCAGCATCTTGTCGAGCCGGCGCTGGTCCTCGGCGTCGACGCCGGCCAGGGCGTCGTAGATCTCACCGTTCACGGCATCGACTGCCTGCAGCACACCCTTGCCGCCATAGACCGACTTGTCGCCGTCGCGCTTCTCGTTCGCCTCGTGAGCGCCCGTCGAGGCGCCGGACGGCACCGCCGCGCGGCCCATCGAGCCGTCCTCCAGCACCACGTCCACCTCCACCGTCGGATTGCCGCGGCTGTCGAGGATCTGGCGGGCGTTGATGTCGACGATCTCGGTCATGGGGTCCTTCCGGGGCTGTCGGGAGCGCGGCGAGGCTTAGTCGGGTTCTCCGGTTCGGGCAACTTGACTTGGGCGCGTGACAACCGCTCATGCGGCCCAATTGGAGGACCCCATGCTCACCGTCGAACGCCAGGACGCCGTCGCCATCGTGACGTTCAACCGCCCCGAGGCGATGAACGCGCTCAGCAAGGCCCTACGGGCCGCGCTGCGCCAGGCGCTGACCGAGCTGGACGCCGACCCGGCGGTCAAGGTCGTGGTGCTGACCGGCGCGGGCGAGCGCGCCTTCACGGCGGGCCTGGACCTGAAGGAGCTCTCCACCGATCCGCTCGGCATGGGCGCGGCCAACGCCACCGATCCGGCCGAGAACCCGGCGCGCGCCGTCCTCGCCTGTTCCAAGCCGATCGTGGGCGCGATCAACGGTGTGGCGATCACCGGCGGCTTCGAGGTGGCGCTGGCCTGCGACGTGCTGATCTGCTCGACCAACGCCCGCTTCGCCGACACCCACGCCCGCGTCGGCATCATGCCCGGCTGGGGGCTTTCACAGAAGCTGTCGCGGGTCATCGGGCCCTACCGCGCCAAGGAGCTGTCGCTCACCGGCAACTTCCTCTCCGCCGAGCGGGCTTACGAGTGGGGCTTGGTGAACCGGGTGGTCGAGCCGGACGAACTGATGCCGGCGGCGCTGAAGCTGGCGCACGAGATGGCGTCCATCGAGGCCGACATGCTGGTCACCTACAAGGCGATGATCGACGACGGTTATGACCTCGCCATGGGCGACGGCCTGAAGCTCGAGCACGAGCGCTCGCTCGCCCACAACGCCGAGGTCACGCCGCAGATGGTCGAGGCGCGCCGCGCCGCGGTGCAAGCTCGCGGCCGCACCCAATAGGCGCAAACAAAAGCGCCGGCCGCTGGACAGCGACCGGCGCTTCGAAACTCGAAATCCCTGTGGAGGGCCTAGTCTTCCTTCGGCGTCAGGACCTGGCGGCCCTTGTACATGCCGGTCTTCAGGTCGACGTGGTGCGGGCGCTTCAGTTCGCCGGTTTCCTTGTCTTCCACATAGGAGTTGGCGCCGAGCGCGTGGTGCGAACGGCGCATGTTCCGCCGCGAGGGCGAGGTTTTGCGTTTAGGAACAGCCATCGGAAACTCTCGCGGGCATAGAATGAGGGGCCGGCGAAGCGGGGCCGCCGACGTGAGCGCGGGCTTATGCCTGAAACCCCCTCGCCGATCAAGCGCTGCTGATCCACTCTGCGGCGCTCAAGTTCAGGGGGAGCCGGATGAACCCTTATCTGATCTTCTGGCCGATGGGCGCGCTGGCGTTCCTGACCTTCGCGGTGCTGGGCCTGATCCCGCTGCGCCGGTTCCGCGCCGGCGCCCGGCGCGAGGTCACCGCCGACGACTTCAAGCTGGGAGAGTCGGCGAACGTGCCGGGCCATGTCTCGATCCCCAACCGCAACTACATGAACCTGCTGGAA
>JAFEDM010000354.1 GCA_018241625.1 Pseudomonadota bacterium
ACCCGCGCCGCCGCGCCGATGTTCTCGGCCATCTGGGGGGCCGTCAGGATGATCGCCGGAGGGCGTGGAAGGGCGTCGGCCATGCCTGGGTTACAGTCGCTCCGGGCCGCGAGCGCAACCCCGGTCGCGACTGGCCTTTGCGTCGGCGCGGCAGGGGGCTATACGGCCCCCAAATCAAGTTCGCGCGGAGCGCCCTTTCCACCATGGCTAAGATCAAAGTCGCCAACCCTGTCGCCGACCTCGACGGGGACGAGATGACGCGGATCATCTGGCAGATGATTAAGGACAAGCTGATCTTCCCCTTCCTGGACCTCGAGATCGAGTACTACGACCTTGGGATGGAGAACCGCGACGCCACCGACGACAAGGTGACGGTCGAGGCGGCCGAGGCGATCAAGCGGCTGGGCGTCGGCATCAAGTGCGCCACCATCACCCCCGACGAAGCGCGGGTGAAGGAATTCAACCTCAAGAAGATGTGGAAGTCGCCGAACGGCACGATCCGCAACATCCTGGACGGCGTCGTCTTCCGCGAGCCGATCATCTGCAAGAACGTGCCGCGCCTGATCCCCGGCTGGACCCAGCCGATCATCATCGGCCGCCACGCCTTCGGCGACCAGTACCGCGCCACCGACTTCGTCGTGCCCGGCAAGGGCAAGCTGAAGATGAGCTGGGAGGGCGAGAACGGCGACCGGATGGACTTCGACGTGTTCGACTTCCCGGCCGGCGGCGTGGCCATGGGGATGTACAACCTCGACGCCTCGATCCGCGATTTCGCCCACGCCTGCCTGAACTACGGCCTGTCGCGGAACTATCCGGTCTATCTGTCGACCAAGAACACCATCCTCAAGGCCTATGACGGGCGCTTCAAGGACATCTTCGCCGAGGTCTACGAGAGCGAATATGCGGCGAAATTCAAGGAAGCCGGCCTGGTCTATGAACACCGCCTGATCGACGACATGGTCGCCTCGGCCTTGAAATGGAACGGCAACTTCCTCTGGGCCTGCAAGAATTACGACGGCGACGTGCAGTCGGACTCGGTGGCGCAGGGCTTCGGTTCGCTAGGCCTGATGACCTCGGTGCTGATCACCCCAGACGGCAAGATCATGGAGGCCGAGGCGGCGCACGGCACCGTCACGCGCCACTTCCGCCAGCACCAACGCGGCGAAAGCACCTCCACCAACTCCATCGCCTCGATCTTCGCCTGGACCCGGGGCCTGGAGCACCGCGCCAAGCTGGACGGCAATGTCGAGCTCGCGAACTTCGCCAAGACGCTGGAGAAGGTCTGCGTCGACACCGTCGAAAGCGGCTCGATGACCAAGGATCTGGCCTTGCTGGTCGGCGACACTCAGGGCTGGCTCACCACCGAGGGCTTCCTCGACAAGGTGGCGATCAACCTCGAAAAGGCGCTCGCCGCCTAAAGTCGCGGAATGCAGGGATTCGTTCTTGCTTCGTTCCGTCGCCTCGCTAAGATGCGGGCGACGGACGGAGGAAGACCATGACCATCGGCTACATCACCATCGGCGCCCGCGATGTGGAGGCGGCGCTGCCCTTCTATGACGCCCTGCTGGGCGCGGTGGGCTATGCGCGCGGGCCGCTGGACGGCGGCTGGGCCTTCTATGGCAAGGACGGCGCGCCGGGCATCGGGATCTGCAAGCCCTTCGACGGCCAGCCGGCGCGCGGCGGCAACGGCATGATGGTGGCGTTCAAGGCCGACAGTCAGGATGCGGTGAAGGCGGCCTATGACGCCGCGCTCGCCAACGGCGGAAGCGACGAGGGTGGGCCGGGCTATCGGCCGCCGGAATCGACCAGCGGCTTCTACGGCGCCTACGTCCGCGACGCGGCGGGCAACAAGCTCTGCGTCTTCACCGGCGTCTGACGCGCCGCTGCCAGGATACGAAAAGGGCCGGGGTCGCCCCCGGCCTTTCCCATTCTGTCGGCGCGCGGGGGCCTCAGGCCACCGTGGCGACCGCGCGACGACGGCGCAGGGCCGCGCCGGCTAGGCCGAAGCCGCCGATCATCAGCGCCCAGGTGGCCGGCTCCGGAACCGGGTCGTTGACCCAGTCGAAGGTGGCCGAGACGGGCAGGCCGTCGTGCGGGCCGCTGTCGAGGCCGAACAGGCCCTCGTTGAAGGTCCCGCCGTTCACGCCGACGGTCAGCAGGCCGGTCAGGCCGCTGCCGAAGTTCACGTCGGTGACGCCGCCATCCTGCCAGGTCAGCTTGCCTTCCTGGAAGACGCCGAGCAGCACCTTCTGGCCGATGGCGGAGCCGTTGATCACGCCGCCCGAGGTCGGGGTGGGCGTCGAGAAATCGAACGTCAGCTGGATGGCCAGCGGATTGTGGGTGTCGTCGTTCTCGAGCGAACCTTCGTTCGTGTAGAGATCGAACAGGCTGATGGTCGTGCTCGGCGAGCTCGGTGTCAGCACCCCGTCGGCGATGTCGAACGCACCGCTCATCGCCGTGGCGTTCACCACCAGGCCGGGATCGCTGGTCCCCAGCTTGGTCAGCGTCCAGGTGCCCGCGAATTCGGTGGCATGGGCCGCGGCCGCAGCCAAAGTCATGCCGGCGACAGCCACGCCGGCGATCAAAATCTTACGCATCACTATCCCCCTCAAAAGGTCGATGGGGACCATAATGATTCTATAAGGGAGATGAAGCGCTTACCCCTGTTAGTTGTAAATTAATTATACCGCCCCGCCTCGGAGGCGAACGCCGCAGGCGTCTCGGCCTGGGCGGCGCCGCGAAGCCCGTGCGACGGATCAGGCCCCCAGCGCCGCCTTGACCGCGGCCAGGCCCTCGGCGGCCTTCGCGCCATCGGGTGCGCCGCCTTGGGCGAAGTCGGGACGCCCGCCCGCGCCCTGCCCGCCCATGGCCGCCACCGCCGCCTTGGCCAGCTCCACCGCGTTGAACCGCGATTGCGCCGCCCCGGTGACCGCCACCGTGACGGCGGCCTTGCCCTCGGCCGAGCCCACCAGCGCGATCACGCCGTCGGGCAGCTGCTTCTTGAATTCCTCGGCGATGGGCCGCAGATCCTTGCCGCCGACCCCCTCCATCACGCGGGCCAGCACCTGCACGCCGCCGATCTCCTCGGGGCCCGCCGCCGCAGCGCCGCCGCCGCCCATGGCGAGCTGGCGCTTGGCGTCGCCCAGCTCCTTCTCCAGTTGCCGACGTTGCGCCTCGAGCGCGGCGACGCGGCCCGGCACTTCCGACACCGGGACCTTGAACTGGTCGGCCAGGCCCTTCGAGACCGCCGCCTGGTCCAGCAGCCAGCGCCGCGCGCTTTCGCCGGTCAGGGCCTCGATCCGGCGCACGCCCGCCGCCACGCCCTGCTCCGAGACGATCTTGAACAGCGCGATGTCGCCGGTGCGCGCCACATGGGTGCCGCCGCACAATTCCACGGAGTAGGCGCCGCCGTGGTCGCCGTCCGCGCCGCCCAACGCCCGGCCCAAGGTCAGCACACGGACGGTGTCCCCATACTTCTCGCCGAACAGAGCCATGGCGCCGGCCGCCATGGCGTCCTTGGGCGCCATCAGCTGGGTCTCGGCCGGCAGGTTCTGGCGCACCACGGCGTTCACCTCGGCCTCGATGCGGTCGATCTCGTCGGGGGTCACCGGCGCGCCGTGGCTGAAGTCGAAGCGGATGCGCTCCCCGTCGACCATCTGGCCCTTCTGGGTCACGTGCGGCCCCAGCACGTTGCGCAGGGCCGCGTGCAGCAGGTGGGTCGCCGAGTGGTTGGCCCGTGTGGCGGCCCGGCGTTCGGCGTCCACCGCCAAGCGCACGCGGGCGCCGGGCTTCAGGACCCCTTCGAGGATCTCCAGGTCATGGACGAAAAGATCACCCGCCTGCTTCTGGACGTCGGTGACGCGCGCCTTGCCGCCGTCCCATTCCACCTCGCCCTGGTCGCCGGCCTGGCCGCCGCTCTCGGCGTAGAAGGGGGTGCGGTCGAACACCGCCTGCGCGCGCTCGCCGCCCGTTGCGGTCTCGATCTCGTGGCCGTCGGCCACCAGGACCAGCAACTCGCCGGTGGCCTCGATCGCCTCATA
Organism: Pseudomonadota bacterium; assembly: GCA_018241625.1. Classification (GTDB taxonomy): domain Bacteria; phylum Pseudomonadota; class Alphaproteobacteria; order Caulobacterales; family Caulobacteraceae; genus Phenylobacterium. The sequence continues at coordinate 4,041 of JAFEDM010000354.1, forward strand.
GCCCAGGAATTCGCTCGGCCCCAGGCGATCGCGGATGGCGAACCATTCGGCCGCCGCCGCCACCTGGCCGGAGCCGGTCCAGGCTTCGCGGGCCTGTTCGCGCTGCCGCGCCATGGCCGTGTCGAACCCTTCGAGGTCGACGGTCAGTCCTTTGGCGCGCACGGCGTCCTGGGTCAGGTCGAGCGGGAAGCCATAGGTGTCGTAGAGGCGGAAGGCCGTCTCGCCGGACAACACCTCGCCCTCCTTGAGCGTGGCGGTGGCCTCGTCCAGCAGGCTCATGCCGCGGCCCAGGGTGCGGCGGAAACGCTCCTCCTCCTGGCGCAGGGTGTCGACGATGGCATGCTCGGCGCGGCGCAGCTCCTGATAGGCGTCGCCCATTTCGGCGATCAGCGTCGGCGCCAGGCGGTGCATCAGCGGCTCGGCCGCGCCCAGCAGATGGGCGTGGCGCATGGCGCGCCGCATGATCCGGCGCAGGACGTAGCCGCGGCCCTCGTTCGAGGGGGTGACGCCATCGGCGATCAGGAAGCTGGAGGCGCGCAGGTGGTCGGCGATCACCCGGTGGGACGGCGCCGCCTCGCCCACCGCCTTGACGCCGGTCGCCGCCTCGCTGGCGGCGATCAGGGTGCGGAACAGGTCGGTGTCGTAGTTCGAATGGACGCCCTGCAGCACCGCCGAGATGCGCTCCAGCCCCATGCCGGTGTCGATCGAGGGTTTCGGCAACGGCGTGCGGTCGCCGTTCGCGTGCTGCTCGAACTGCATGAAGACCAGGTTCCAGAACTCCAGGAACCGGTCGCCGTCCTCGTCCGGGCTGCCCGGCGGCCCCCCGAACAGGGCCTCGCCCTGATCGATGAAGATCTCCGAGCAGGGACCGCAGGGGCCGGTGTCGCCCATGGACCAGAAGTTATCCGAGGTGGCGATGCGGATGATCCGGTCGTCGCTGAAGCCGGCGATCTTCTTCCAGAGCGCGGCGGCCTCGTCGTCGGTGTGATAGACCGTGACCAGCAGCTTGTCCTTCGGCAGGCCGAAGTCCTTGTTGATCAGGGTCCAGGCCGCCTCGATGGCGCCGTCCTTGAAATAGTCGCCGAAGGAGAAGTTCCCCAGCATCTCGAAGAAGGTGTGGTGGCGCGCGGTGTATCCGACGTTGTCCAGGTCGTTGTGCTTGCCGCCGGCGCGGACGCACTTCTGCGACGAGGTCGCACGCGGGAACGGCGCGGTCTCCGTGCCGGTGAAATAGGTCTTGAACGGCACCATGCCGGCGTTGACGAACAGCAGGGTCGGGTCGTTCTGCGGCACCAGGGGAGCCGAAGCCACGACGGCGTGATCCTTCTTCTGGAAGTAGTCCAGGAAGTGACTGCGGATCTCGTTGACGCTCGGCATGGGCTGTTCTGGAACTCGGGTGGTAACGGCCCCGGAAAGATGGGGGTGGCCGACCGTTTACGAAACTTGGCCAGAAGCGCAAAGGGCGAGCGGGGTAAAACCTTGCGCCGCAAACGGAAAAGGACGCCCGGGCGAACCCGGACGTCCTCAAGTTTCCGCATCTGACGCCCGCGCGGGGTTGCGGGGACGGGCCGGTTGGCGGGGAGGCCCGTCGCGAATGCGACGCCAGACCCGCGGAAACCTGTCCCGTTCGGCCTAGTCCTCTTCGGCCTCCGGCCCACCGACGAGGAGTTCCTCCTCGATGGTGGCCTTGGCGCCGCGCACCGCACGCTCGATGTCGTTGGCGATATCCGGATTGTTCTTCAGGAACTCGCGGACATTGTCGCGACCCTGGCCGATCCGCTGGCTCGAATAGGAGAACCAGGAGCCGGACTTCTCGATCACCCCGGCCTTGACGCCCAGGTCGATGATCTCGCCCAGCTTGGAAATCCCCTCGCCGTACATGATGTCGAACTC
>JAFEDM010000355.1 GCA_018241625.1 Pseudomonadota bacterium
ATCCGCGAGATCGTGCGGCGGACCTACTGCGGCAACGTCGTCGTGCAGTAGATGCACATCTCCGATCCCAAGGAGAAGGGCTCGCTGCAGGCCCGCATCGAGGGCCGCGACAAGGAGATCGTCTTCACCAAGGAGGGCAAGGTCGCCATCCTGAAGAAGCTGATCGAGACCGAGGGCTTCGAGAAGTTCCTGCATCGCCGGTTCCCCGGCACCAAGCGCTTCGGCCTGGACGGCGGCGAGAGCCTGGTCCCCGCGCTCGAACAGATCATCAAGCGCGGCGGCGCGCTGGGCGTGAAGGACATCATCATCGGCATGCCGCACCGCGGCCGCCTGAACGTGCTCGCCGCGGTGATGCACAAGCCCTACCACGTGATCTTCCACGAGTTCCAAGGCGGCTCGTCCCTGCCCAGCGACGTGGAAGGCTCGGGCGACGTGAAGTATCACCTGGGCGCCAGCTCCGACCGCGCCTTCGACGGCAACTCCGTGCACCTGTCGCTGACCGCCAACCCCTCGCACCTGGAAATCGTCAACCCGGTGGTGATCGGCAAGGCGCGGGCCAAGCAGGCCTTCACCCTGCGCCAGAACGCCAGCGCCGGGCGCGGCCATGTGCTGCCGTTGCTGATGCACGGCGACGCGGCCTTCGCCGGCCAGGGCGTCGTGGCCGAGTGTTTCGCGCTCAGCGGCCTGCGCGGCTATGGCGTGGGCGGCACCGTCCACTTCGTGGTCAACAACCAGATCGGCTTCACCACCAGCCCGAAGAACTCGCGTTCCTCGCCCTATCCGTCGGACGTGGCCCTCATGGTGGAGGCCCCGATCTTCCACGCCAACGGCGACGACCCGGAGGCGGTGGTTTTCGCCGCCAAGGTGGCCACCGAGTACCGCCAGCAGTTCGGCAAGGACGTGGTGGTCGACATGTTCTGCTACCGCCGGTTCGGTCACAACGAGGGCGACGACCCGACGATGACCCAGCCGCTCATGTACGCGAAGATCAAGGACCACCCGACGGTCCGCGACCTCTACGCCCAGCGGCTGGTCGACGAGGGCGTGGCGACCCGCGAGGAGATCGACGGCTGGATCGCCGAGTTCGACGGCTTCCTCGATAAGGAGTTCGAGGGCGGCAAGACCTATCATGCCGACAAGGCCGACTGGCTGGACGGCAAGTGGTCGGGCCTGAAGCTGCCGGGGACCGAGGAAAGCGGCGTCACCGGCGTCCCCAAGCAGAAGCTGATCGACCTCGGGCACAAGCTGACCACGGTCCCGGAGCGCATCACGGTCCACAAGACGGTGGATCGGGTGATCGCCGGTCGCCGCGAGGCGATCGAGAAGGGCGAGGGCCTGGACTGGTCGACGGCGGAAAGCCTGGCCTTCGCCAGCCTGCTTGACCAGGGCTATCCGGTGCGCCTGTCCGGCCAAGACTCGATCCGCGGCACCTTCACCCAGCGCCATTCCGGGATCATCGACCAGAAGACCGAGGAGATCTATTTCCCGCTTCGCAACCTGAACCCCGGCCAGGCCCATTTCGAAGTGCTGAACTCGGCGCTGTCGGAGGAGGCGGTGCTGGGCTTCGAGTACGGCTTCTCGCTGACCGACCCCAACACGCTGACCATGTGGGAGGCCCAGTTCGGCGACTTCGCCAACGGCGCCCAGGTGGTGGTCGACCAGTTCATCTCGTCGGGCGAACGCAAGTGGCTGCGGATGAGCGGCCTCGTCATGCTGCTGCCGCACGGCTACGAAGGCCAGGGGCCGGAGCACTCGTCGGCCCGCCTGGAGCGCTACCTCCAGCTCTGCGCCGAGGACAATCTGCAGGTCGTCTATCCGTCGACGCCGGCCAACTACTTCCACGCCCTGCGCCGGCAGATGATCCGCGAGTTCCGCAAGCCGCTGATCGTCATGACGCCCAAGTCGCTGCTGCGGCACAAGCGGGCGGTCTCCTACCTCTCCGACCTCGCCGAGGGCACCAGCTTCCACCGGGTCATGCCGGACGGGGCCGAAGCCAACATGGACGTGGGCGGGATCACCCTGAAGCCGGACGACAAGATCACCCGGGTGATCGTCTGCTCGGGCAAGGTCTACTTCGACCTGGTGGACCACCGCGCCAAGACCGGCCGCGACGACATCTATCTGCTGCGCCTGGAACAGTTCTATCCCTGGCCGCTGAAGTCGCTGTCGACCGTGCTGAAGCGCTTCAAGAACGCCGAGCTGGTCTGGTGCCAGGAAGAGCCCAAGAACATGGGCGGCTGGATGTTCGTCGACCCGTGGCTGGAGCTGACGCTCGAGCGGATGAACATCAAGGCCAAGCGCGCCCGCTACGTCGGCCGCCCGGCCTCGGCGTCCACCGCCGCCGGCCTGATGGCCCGTCACGTCAAGGAGCTCGAAGCCTTCCTCGCTGAAGCCTTCGCCTGAGCCTGCCCAGAACCCGACCGACCGCCGCCCCGATCTAGAGAAGAAAGAAGACGATCCCCATGGCCGACATCATGACCCCCGCGCTCGGTGAGTCCGTCACCGAAGCCACGGTGGCGAAGTGGACCAAGAAGGCCGGCGATGCGGTGCGCAAGGACGAGATCCTGGTCGAACTGGAAACCGACAAGGTGAGCCTGGAAGTGGCCGCGCCGTCGGACGGCGTGCTGGCCGAGATCAACGCCGAGGAGGGCGCGACGGTCGAGCCCGGCGCCGTGCTGGGCAAGATCAGCGAAGGCGCCGCCGCCGCGGCGCCGGCCGCCAAGCCCGCGCCGGAGCCGGCCAAGGCCGAGGCAAAGGCGCCGGAGCCCAAGGCTGAAGCGCCGAAGCCCGCGCCGGCCCCCGCCGCCAAGGCCGCCGCCGCGCCGATCGCCGCGCCGTCCGCCCAGCGGGTCGCCGCCGAGAACAACCTCGACGTCGCCAAGATCGTCGGCACCGGCAAGGACGGCCGCATCACCAAGGGCGACGCGCTCGCCGCCCTGGAAGCCCGCGGGGCCGCCCCGCCGCCCGCGCCGGCCCCGGCCGGTCCGCGCGAGGTGCACGAACGCGAGGAGCGGGTGCGCATGACCCGCCTGCGCCAGACCATCGCCCGCCGCCTGAAGGAAGCCCAGAACAGCGCCGCCATGCTGACCACCTTCAACGAGGTGGACATGAGCGCGGTGATGGCGCTGCGCAATCAGTACAAGGACGTCTTCGAGAAGACCCACGGCGTGAAGCTGGGCTTCATGAGCTTCTTCGTCCGCGCCGTGACCCACGCCCTGAAGATGGTCCCGGAGGTCAACGCCGAGATCGACGGCCAGGACATCATCTACAAGAACCACTACGACATCTCGGTGGCCGTCGGCACCGAGCGCGGCCTGGTGACCCCGGTGGTCCGCGACGCCGACACCATGACGCTGGCGGGCGTCGAAAAGGCCATCGGCGCGCTGGGCAAGAAGGCCCGCGACGGCCAGTTGGCGCTGGAAGACCTGCAGGGCGGCACCTTCACCATCTCGAACGGCGGGGTCTATGGCTCGCTGATGTCGACGCCGATACTGAACGCCCCGCAGTCGGGCATCCTGGGCATGCACAAGATCCAGGAGCGGCCGATGGCGATCGGCGGCCAGGTGGTGATCCGCCCGATGATGTACCTGGCGCTGAGCTACGATCACCGCGTGGTCGATGGGCAGGGCGCGGTGACCTTCCTAGTCCACGTCAAGGAAGCCATCGAGGAGCCGCAGCGCCTGCTGCTCGACCTCTAGGGTTTGAGGGGCCGCGGGAACGGCCTCTGGCCGGGCGGGTTTTCCAGGCGCGGCGGCGGACGGCCGCCGATAACCGAAGGAAGCCTCCATGCGCCACGACGTCCTGATCGCCGCGCGACTGGCCGGCTGCGCCCTGGGCGCGCTGGCGCTGGCCGCCTGCAGCTCCATGTGGCCGCGCGACACCGACCATGCGGGTTCGACCTCGACGGCGCCGGCGGTCACCGGTCAGAACAGCTCGACCACCGTCCAGGGCCCGCCGGCCAGCGGCCACGCGCCCAATCCGCCCACCGATGTGACGGAAGAAAAGACCGGCCCGAAGTGAAGACAGGCCCGAAGTCGCGATTGCGGCCGTCCCGCGGTTGACCTCGGCCTTTCGGCGCCTAGGGTGCGCGCCCATATTTGCACGGCGTATCCCCAGGCGAGACCATGGCTGACTCCACCCCAGCGACCTCCTACGACGTTGTCATCATCGGCGGCGGCCCCGGCGGCTACAACGCCGCGATCCGCGCGGGCCAGCTGGGTCTGAAGGTCGCCTGTGTCGACAAAGGGATCGATGGCGGCGGCACGCTGGGCGGCACCTGCCTGAACGTCGGCTGCATGCCGTCGAAGGCCCTGCTGCACGCCTCAGAGTTCTATGACGCCGCAGCCAACCACTTCGCCGAGCTCGGCATCGAGGTGGGCCAGCCGAAGCTGAACCTGACCCAGATGATGGCCCAGAAGGCCGTCTCGGTGGCCCAACTGACCAAGGGCATCGAGTTCCTGTTCAAGAAGAACAAGGTCGACTGGCTGAAGGGCAAGGGCAGGATCACCGGTCCCGGCCAGGTCGAAGTCACCGGCCCCGACGGCGCGGTGACCCAGGTCGCCGCCAAGGACATCGTCATCGCCACCGGCTCGCTGCCGTCCGGCTTGCCGGGCGTGGACGTCGACAACAAGCGGATCGTCGATTCCACCGGCGCGTTGTCGTTGCCCGAAGTCCCGAAGAGCCTGGTGGTGATCGGCGCGGGCATTATCGGCCTCGAGCTGGGCTCCGTGTGGCGCCGCCTGGGCGCCCAGGTCACCGTGATCGAGTTCCTCGACCGCATCTCGCCGGGGATGGACGCCGAGGTCGCCAAGACCTTCCAGCGCTCGCTGACCAAACAGGGCATGACCTTCAAGCTCTCCAGTAAGGTGACCGGCGCCAAGGCCTCGAAGACCGGCGTGAAGCTGACTGTCGAGCCGGTGGGCGGCGGTGCGGCCGAGACGGTCGAAGCGGACTATGTCCTGCTGGCGATCGGCCGCAGGCCCTACACCGACGGCCTGGGCCTGGAGAGCGTGGGAATCACGCCCGACAAGCGCGGCTTCATCGAGACCGACCACTGGAAGACCTCCGCCAAGGGTGTCTGGGCGATCGGCGACGTGACCCACGGGCCTATGCTGGCGCACAAGGCCGAGGACGAGGCGGTGGCCTGCATCGAGGCGATCGCCGGCAAGGCGGGCCACGTGAACTACGGGATCATCCCCAGCGTGGTCTACACCAGCCCTGAGGTCGCCTGGGTCGGCAAGACCGAGGAGGAGCTGAAGGCCGAGGGCCGCGCCTACAAGACCGGCAAGTTCCCCTTCACCGCCAACAGCCGCGCCAAGATCAACCACGAGACCGAAGGCTTCGTGAAGGTGCTGGCCGACGCCACCACCGACGAAGTCCTGGGCGCGCACCTGATCGGCCCCTCGGTCTCCGAGATGGTCGGCGAATACTGCGTGGCCATGGAGTTCCGCGCCGCCTCCGAGGACGTGGCCCGCACCTGTCACCCGCACCCCACCCGCTCGGAGGCCCTGCGTCAGGCCGCCATGGGCGTCGAGGGGTGGACGATGCAGGCCTGAGTCCGTCGCCATGCAGGTTCGGCGCGCCTGGTCCGAGGAGCTGCCGGCCTGCGCCGACCTCTATGTGAAGGTGCTGCGCGAGACCTTCACCTGGCTGCCGCCCGAAAGGCACCAGCGCGACGACTTCCTGCGCGCGGCCCGGGACGAAGAGATCTATGTCGCCGTCGAGGACGGCCGCATCCTGGGCCTGGCCGGTTTCTATCGGCCGCAAGACTTCCTGCATTCGCTCTATGTGACCGAGCGCGGCCGCGGCGTCGGCAAGGCGCTGCTGGATCATGTCTGCGCGGTGGCCGGCGGCCCGCTGTCGCTCAAGGTCCAGGCGCCCAACGCGCGCGCCCAGGCCTTTTACAAGCGCGAGGGCTTCATCTGCACCGAGGAAGGCCGCGATCCGGGCTCGGACGTCGACTGGATGCGGCTGGTGCGGCCGAAGTGCGCCGCCAAGAGTTAACTTGGTCGCCGGGCGTGTCGGTGGCAGCTTCACACCCCTGAAGCGAACCGGAGAGCGCCATGATCGCCTTACTCCTGTCGGCCCAGATTCTGGCCGGATCGGCTCTGGCGGCCACGCCGCCGAGCCCGCCGCAACCCTCGATCCTGCGGCCCTCCAACGAACTGATCCGCGTCCTGCCTGGCAAGCAGGTCTGCATGGACCACCCCGGCCAGGTCGAGGTGTCGCTGAAGACCACGCCGACCGCGCTCTATCGCCAGGGCGACCGGCCGGCGAAGGGCCTGCGCAAATGGGCCGACTACCCGGACGGCGCGCTCTGCGCCGTGGAGGCGGGCCGTTAGGCGTGCGGATGCGCCTTCGAATAGGCGCTGAGCAGGGCTGCCGCATCGACCTGGGTGTAGCGCTGGGTCGTCGACAGCGAGGCGTGGCCCAGCAGTTCCTGGATCGAGCGCAGGTCGGCGCCGGCGCCCAGCAGGTGGGTCGCGAAGCTGTGGCGCAGGGCATGCGGTGTCGCGCTGGCGGGCAGGCCGAGGCGTCCCCGCAGGTTCTGCACCGTGGCCTGGACGTGGCGCGGACTTAGCGGGCCGCCGCGCTTGGCGCGGAACAGGGGCTCGTTTGGCGCCAGGCCGAAGGGGACTTCCGACAGGTAGGCCTCGGTCGCCTCGCGCACCGCCGGCAGCACCGGCACGATGCGGGTCTTGGAGCCCTTGCCGGTGATCCGCAGGGCCTCGGGGAAGGGCGCGTCGGACCGCTTCAACGACAGGGCCTCGGAGATCCGCAGGCCGCAGCCGTAGAGCAGGGTCAGCACCGCCTCGTCGCGTGCGGCCTCCCAGGGCTCGCGGTCGGGGTCCAAGGCCGGCTCGGCGATCAGGCCGCGCGCCTGGTCTTCGCTGACCGGCCGGGGCGCGCCGGGCTTCACCCGCGGCCCGCGCACCAGGGCGATGGCGGCGTTGGGCGCGTCGAGCCGGCGGTCGAGGAAACGGTGGAAGCTGCGGATCGCCGAGAGCGCCTGGCTGAGCGAGCGCGGCGACAGCGGATGGTCACCCTGGCGCAGATGGGCCAGCCAGGCGCGCACCTCGCCGGCGGTGACCTCCGAAAGGCTCTTCAGCGAGACCGCCTCGCCACGATGCTGTTCGAGGAATCCCAGGTAACGGCGCCCGGCGAAGCCGTAGGCTTCGAGCGTGCGGGGCGAGGATCGGCGTTCCTGGGCGAGGTGCTCCAGCCAGGCGGCGAGGGCGTCGTGGCCGGTCACAGGCCCAGCCCTACAGGATCGGCCAGCGCTCGGCGGTGCGTTCCACCACGCGGGCCAGGAAGGCCACCAGCTCGGTGCCCATGTCCTCGGTGAAGCCGTTGGGATCCATGGCGCCGAAGGCGAGCAGGGCCTGGCGTGAGGGCTCCCAGATCGCCATCCGCAACATGGCCACGGACTGGACCCGGCCGGCCCGGTCGCCGAACAGGCCGAGCGCGGTGGGCGCGAAGCCCATGCGGGTCATCTGCTGTGGGCCGCCCAGCAGCAGGTCGACCTGACCCTCCACCAGCATGCGCCAGCCGGCGGGCGAGCTCCCCTCGGATTCCAGGGCGATCACCGCCCCGGCCAGGCCGAAGCGGGTTTGCGACAGCTCGTCGATGCGGCGCGCGAGGTCGGAATGGTTGCGCGCGTCGAGCAGGTCGATGACCGCGCCGTGCGTCTGCGCCTGGGCGGAGAAGTTGGCCTGGGCGGTCTCTTCCAGCAGTTGCCGCTGGCTGGCCTCGCGCTGGTGGGCGGCGTGGACGCGGGCGATGGCCGACTGGCCGAAGTGCACCACATTGCCGCCGGCCACCTTCAGGCCGAGCTCGTCGAGCAGCAGCGCGTCGCCGGTCAGGAATTCCGGGTTGTCGGACAGGAAACGCCGGACGTCCGACGGCTCAAGGTGGGCGGTCTGCAGCGGAGCTTCCTCGATGCCGCCTTGCGAGCCGTCCATGCCTATTTCCCCAAGCTTTACAGTATGGACTGGCCCGTCTTGGCCCAGTCCGCCATGAACTGATCAAGGCCCCGTTCGGTTAACGGGTGCTTGAAGAGGGCGTTGAACACGTCCGGCGGGATGGTGGCGCAGTCGGCGCCGCACAGCGCCGCCTGGGTGACGTGGCCGGGCGTGCGGATCGAGGCGGCCAGGATCTCGGTGTCGAAGTCATAGTTGTCGTAGATCGCGCGGATCTCGACGATCAGGTCCATGCCCTCGGCGCCCACATCGTCCAGGCGGCCGATGAACGGGCTGATGTAGCTGGCGCCTGCCTTGGCGGCGAGCAGGGCCTGGGCGGCGGAGAAGCAGAGCGTCACATTGGTGGCGATGCCCTCGGCGGCGAACTCGCGGGTGGCGATCAGGCCGTCGCGGGTCAGCGGCACCTTCACCACGACGTTGGGGGCGATGGAGGCCAACTTGCGGCCCTCGTCCAGCATGCCGGCCGTGTCCATGGCGGCGACCTCGGCGCTGACCGGGCCATCGATCACCGCGCAGATCTCGCCGATCACTTCCAGGAAGTTGCGGCCCGCCTTGGCGATCAGGCTGGGGTTGGTGGTGATCCCGTCCACCAGGCCGGTGGCGGCGAGGTCCTTGATCAGGGCCACGTCGGGCGTGTCGAGGAAGAGCTGCATGGAAATGCCTTCAGGGTTGGAACGGTGCTTGTAGCGGCGCCGGGTTCGCGCGCAAAACCCCTTTAGATGAGCCGTATCGCTTCCGTTCTCCTGCCCATGCCGCTTCCGGAGGCGTTCGACTATGCCGAACCGGAGGGCATGGACCTGCAGGTCGGCGACCAGGTCGCCGCGCCCCTGGGCCCGCGCCTGCTGCATGGCGTCGTGGTGGGCCTGCGCGACGGGGCCGGCCACAACCGGCCGCTGAAGGCGGTGGAGGCCCTGCTCGACGGCCCGCGCCTGCCGCCGGGCACGGTGGAGTTCGTGCAGTGGGCGGCGCGCTATTCGGTGGACTGGCCGGGCCAGCCGCTGGCGATCGCCCTGCGCGGCGCCCGCGCCCAGAAGGCCCGTCCGGTGAAGGTGGTCGAGGCGACGGGGACGCCGCCGGCCCGTCCGACACCGGCGCGGACCAAGGTGCTTGAAGCCCTGGTGGGCGCGATGCTGGCGCCGGCCGACCTGGCGCGCGCGGCGGGCGTCGGCGCGGGCGTGGTCAAGGGGCTGATCGACGAAGGCGTGCTGGCGGTGCGGCTGGTGGAGGCCGAGGTGGCCTTCGCGCCGCCGGACCCGGCGCGGCCGGGATCGCGGATGAACGCCAGCCAGGCGGCGGCGGCCGCGGAGCTGAAAGCCATGGCCGCGGGCGGCGGCTTCGGCGTCGCCCTGCTGGACGGGGTCACAGGCTCCGGCAAGACCGAGGTCTATCTGGAGGCCGCCGCCGCGGCGCTGGCCGCCGATCCCGACGCCCAGGTGCTGATCCTGCTGCCGGAGATCGCGCTGACCCAGGCGGTGATCGGCCGCGTCGCCGAACGCTTCGGCGCGGCGCCCGGCGAGTGGCACTCCGACGTGGCGCCGCCAGCGCGCCGGCGGGTCTGGGAGGCGGTGGCGGCCGGGACCTGCCGCATCGTCGTCGGCGCGCGCTCGGCCCTGTTCCTGCCGTTCCGCAAGCTCAGCCTGATCGTCGTCGACGAGGAGCACGACGCCTCCTTCAAGCAGGAGGAAGGCTTCATCTATCACGCCCGCGACCTGGCGGTGG
>JAFEDM010000356.1 GCA_018241625.1 Pseudomonadota bacterium
ACACCGACAGGCCGATCGAGAACCGCTTCGAGGCCCGCCGCCGCGCCCGCGACGCGGCCGAGGACGCCATCGTCGTCCTGCGCTCCGAAGGCTATTACGCCTACGACGTCGAACCGGACGTGGGCGACGGCGACAATCCCAAGCCCCTGGTGAAGATCGTCACCGGTCCGCGGTTCCACCTGGGCCACGCGCGGATCGACTGGCTGGGCCAGGCGCCGGACGCCGCGACCGTCTCCGCCGCCGAGACGGCGCTCGCCCTGAAACCCGGCGATCCCGGCCGCGCCGCCGAGGTCGTGGCCGCCGAGGGGCGCGCCGTGGCGACGGTCCAGAAGCGCGGCTACGCCGACGCCAAGCCTCAGCCTCGGGAAGTCACTGTCGATCACGCGGACGACAGCGTCAGCCCCGACTACCGCATCGCCGCCGGCGCGCTGGTGCATCTGGACTCGCTCAAGGTCACCACCAACGGGCGCACCCGGATCGCCTGGGTCGAGGGGCTCAAGCCCTGGAAACCGGGGGCGGCCTACGACCCCGACCAGGTCGCCGAGCTGGAGCGGCGGCTGCTGGACACCGAGGTCTACCAGACCGTCACCGTGGCCCTGGCGCCGCCGGCCGAGGCTACGCCCGACGGCCTGCGCCCGGTTCTGGTCAGCCTGGACGAGCGGCAGAAGCGCACCATCGAGGCGGGCGCCAGCTACGACACGGTCGACGGCCTGGGCCTGGATGCGAAGTGGACGCGCTACAGCCTGTTCGGCCGCGCCGACACCTTCTCGGTCCTGGGTCGGGTTTCCAACCTCGACAGCCGCGTCCAGCTCGACCTGTCGTTGCCGCACTGGCTGACGCCGCAGCAGACCCTGGCCCTGCGCACGGCCGTCTACGACCAGAACACCCCGGCCTATGACCAGAAGGGGTTCATGGTCAGCGCCGACGCCACCCATCGCTGGGGCCACAACTCGATCTTCGGCCTAACCGGCACCTATTTCACCTGGGGCGGCTCCATCGACGTCAGCCGCACGCACGAACTGGGCCTGCAGACCCTCACGCCGCTCGGCCGCGACATCATCACCTTCGCCGGCCTGGCCGACATGGCGCTGGACCGCTCCGACGATCCGCTGGACCCGCGCCGCGGCTGGCGGGTCAGCGCCCGGGTCGAGCCCACCTTCCTGACCGGCGAGGGCTCGTTCGCCTATTTGAAGCTGCAAGGTCAGGTCACTGGCTACCTGCCGTTCGGCGCGAAGGGCGACACCGTGCTCGCCGGCCGCGTCCATCTGGGCAGCATCAGCAATGGCACGGTGGCGGACGTCCCCGCGCCGCAGCGGTTCTTCGCCGGTGGCGGCGGTTCGGTGCGCGGCTTCGGCTACCAGGAGGTGGGCCCGAGACTGGCCGACAACACGCCCGAAGGCGGCCTGTCCTTGGCCGAGGCTTCGGTCGAGCTGCGGCATCGACTGAACGAAAAGTGGGGCGTCGTCGCCTTCGTCGACGCCGGCACCGTGGGGCTGAACCAGCTTCCGAACTTTTCCCAGTCCAGTATCGGGGCCGGCTTCGGCGTCCGCTACAACCTGGGCTTCGGCCCGATCCGGGTGGATCTGGCGACCCCCCTGACCTCGCGCAAGGGCGAGCCGCCGCTGCAGATCTACGTCAGCATCGGGCAGAGCTTTTGAGCGGCCCGGACCACAGCCCGCCGGAACACCACATCCTGCCGGAACAGGCGGAGCAGGTGGTGGCCGAGGCGGTGGCGGCGGTGCGGCGCATCCCGCTGCGCACGCGCATCCTGATCGTCCTGCTGTCGATCGTGGCCGGGCTTTCGGCCCTGGTGTTCGGCGTGCGCTACGGCGCGCTCCTGCCCCAGGCGCGGCTGCTGATCGCGGCCGGCGCCGACGGCCTGAAGGTCGGCCGCTTCGGCCGGTTGCGGATCGAGGGCCTGACCGGCGACATCTTCCGCGACGTGAGCGTGGCCAAGCTCACCATCAGCGACGAGGGCGGCGTCTGGCTGGAGGCCGATAACGTCCATATGACATGGAGTTATCTGGAACTCCTGAGGCGAAGGTTCCATGCGAAGCAGCTGGAAATCCAGTCCCTGAAGCTGCTGCGCCGCCCCACGCTGGCGGCCAAGGGGGTCGACACCGGTCTGCCGCTCTCCTTCCACATCGACCAGGCTCACACGCGGGTCGAGATGGCCCCGGCGTTCAGCTATGAGCGCGGCCTCTACGACCTGGCGCTGCAGATGGACGTCGATCGCAACGGCGACCAGCGGGGCAAGGTCCGCGCGGGCAGCCTGCTGCATCCCGGCGACTATCTGCTGATCGACTATGACCTGGCCAAGAAGCGCCCGCTGATGTTCCGGGTGGATGGGGTGGAGGCGCAGGGCGGGGCGCTGGCCGGGGCCATCGGCCTGCCGTCGAAGCAGCCGTTCATCGTCGAGGCGACCGCGGGCGGGCGGCTCTCCAACGGCCAGTTCGACGCCTTCGCCAATTCCGGCTCGACCCGGGTGCTGAAGGCGCTGGGCTCCTGGACGCCCAGCGGCGGCGTGGCGCGCGGCCAGGTTTCGCTCACCGCCTCGGCGCTCACCGACAGCTATGCCCACCGCTTCGGGCCGAAGGTCAGCTTCGTGCTCGCCGGGCAGCAGGCGGGGAAGGAGCTGTTCGCTCTCGACGGTCGCCTGGCGTCCGAAAACCTCAACCTGCGCGCCCGCGGCTTCGGCGATGTGGGCAAGGGCCGCGTCGGACCGCGGGGCCTGGAGATCGCCGCCGAGACCCAGGCGCTTTCGCGGCTGACCGGCGGGCCGGACCTCGGGCCCGCGCGGGTCACCGGGACCCTGACCCAGAGCGTGGCGCGCGGCCGCACCGCCTGGCGGTTCGCCGGCTCGGGCGCGGTCAGCCACGCAAGCCTTGGCGGCTATGAACTGGCGCAGGCGTCGGGTCCGCTGGAGGGTGGCTGGGCGGCCGGCGAATGGGACCTGAAGGCCCAGCTTTCCGGCGCCGGCGGCCGCGGAAACGGCTATGTCGCGGCCATGCTGGGCGGCGCGCCAAGGGCGACGTTCGACGGCGCGCGGCTAGCCGATGGCCGCCTGCTGCTGCGCGACCTGTCGGTGACCGGCTCGGGCCTGAA
>JAFEDM010000357.1 GCA_018241625.1 Pseudomonadota bacterium
AAGTGCAGGCCGAGGGCGAGCCCGTCGGCATGGGGTTCTGCCACTGCCGATCCTGCCGGTCCTGGTCGGGCGGCCCGGTCAACGCCTTTACCCTGTGGCCCCCGGCGGCGGTCACGATCACCAAGGGCGCGGACCACGTCGCCTCGTTCCAGAAGACCGAAGTCAGCGACCGCACCTATTGCGCCAAGTGCGGCGGTCACCTCATGACCCGCCACCCGACGCTCGGCGTGGTGGACATCTTCTCGGCCACCCTGCCGGACCTGAAGTTCCAGCCGGGCCTGCACATCAACTACGCCGAGACCGTGCTGCCGATGAAGGACGGCCTGCCGAAGTTCAAGGACTTCCCCACCGACTTCGGAGGCTCGGGCGAAACCCTGGCGGAATGAAGGGGCCGAACAGGGCCTTTGACGCCACTCCCGGACGTTCACGGGATGAATCCCCCTTCCGCAGTGATCATCGATCACTAAGATAAGGGGTGAAGCCGGGACGGGCCTTGGCCCGACCGGCGCCCTATCCCACAGGCCTTAGGGCAAAAACCGAACGCTCTCCGGGAGGACGTCATGCGCGAGTACCTCAAGTTCTACATCGATGGCCAATGGGTCGATCCGGTCGAGCTGAAGACCATGGACGTCGAGAACCCGGCGACCGAGCAGGTGGCCGGCAAGATCGCCATGGGCTCCGCCGCCGACGTGGACAAGGCCGTGAAGGCCGCCCGCAAGGCCTTCGCCTCGTGGTCGCAGACCAGCCGTGAGGAGCGCCTGGAGGTGCTGGGCCGCATCCTGGCCGAATACCAGAAGCGCTTCGGCGACCTGGCGACCGCGGTGACCGAGGAGATGGGCGCGCCCGCCTCGCTGGCCCAGCGCGCCCAGGTGCCGGCCGGCATGGGCCACCTGGCCACCGCCGCCAACATCCTGAAGGACTTCAAGTTCGAGGACGAGCGCGGCGAGACCCTGATCGTCAAGGAGCCGATCGGCGTCTGCTCGTTCATCACCCCCTGGAACTGGCCGCTGAACCAGATCGCCTGCAAGGTGGCCCCGGCCATCGCCACGGGCTGCACCATGGTGCTGAAGCCGTCGGAAGTGGCGCCGTTCAGCGGGCACATCTTCGCCGAGATCATGCACGCGGCGGGCGTGCCGGCCGGCGTGTTCAACATGGTCCACGGCGACGGCCCGACGGTGGGCGTGGCGTTGTCCACCCACGAGGAAGTGGACATGGTCTCCTTCACCGGCTCGACCCGCGCCGGCATCGAGGTGGCCAAGAACGCCGCCCCGGGCGTCAAGCGCGTGCACCAGGAGCTGGGCGGCAAGAGCCCGAACATCGTGCTGGACGACGACGCCTTCGCCAAGGGCGTGGGCCGCGGCGTGATGCACGTGATGAACAACTCCGGCCAGAGCTGCAATGCGCCCACGCGCATGCTGGTCCCGGCCGGCCGCATGGACGAGGCGATCGCCGTCGCCAAGGCCACGGCGGACCAGATCACCGTCGGTGACCCGAACGGCAACCACACGCTGGGTCCGGTGGTCTCCAAGCTGCAGTGGGAAAAGATCCAGGGCCTGATCCAGAAGGGCATCGACGAAGGCGCGACCCTGGTCACCGGCGGCACGGGCCGGCCGGAAGGCCTGGAGAAGGGCCACTATGTGAAGCCCACGGTGTTCGCCAATGTGAACAACGAGATGACCATCGCGCGCGAAGAGATCTTCGGGCCGGTGCTGGCGATCCTGCCCTACAAGACTCTCGACGAAGCGATCACCGTCGGCAACGACACCGAGTACGGCCTGGCCGGCTACGTCCAGAGCGCCGACATCGCCAAGGCGCGCGAGGTGGCCCGCCAGATCCGCGCCGGCCAGGTGTCGATCAACGGCGCCTCGGACATGACCGCGCCTTTCGGCGGCTACAAGAAGAGCGGCAACGGGCGCGAGTGGGGCGACTTCGCCTTCCACGAGTTCCTGGAGACCAAGGCCATCCTCGGCTACGCGCCGAAGGCGGCGGAGTAAGCTTCCGGTCTGGGGCCGCCCGAAAGGCGGCCCCTTTCATTTTGGGAGACGCCCCATGGCTGTGTCAGACCCCACCCTCGACGCCGAGTTCGCGGTGATGATCGCCGAGCAGGAGGCGGCCGCGAAGGCCAACCCCCTGCCGCCGCTGGACGACCTGCCGCCGGAGATGGTGCGCGCCGGCTACCGCATGCAGCGGCAGGCCCAGGACCAGACGGCGCCCAAGGACGTCGAGACCCAGGACCTGCACGTGGCGGGCAACATTCCGGCGCGGCTCTACATCCCGCCGCAGGCCGTGCGGCCCTCCGCCCTGCTGGTCTATTTCCACGGCGGCGGCTTCGTGATCGGCGACCTTGAAAGCCATGACGGCCATTGCCGCCGACTGGCCGCCGGCGCCGGCTGTCGGGTGCTGGCGATCGACTACCGCCTGGCGCCGGAGCATCCCTTCCCGGCCAGCCACGACGACGCGCTGTCGGCGACAGTCTGGGTCTTCGACCACGCCCATGAGCTGGGCGCCGATCCGGCGCGGATCGCGGTGGGCGGCTGCAGCGCCGGCGGCAATCTCGCCGCCTCGGTGGCGCTCGACCTGAAGGACGATCCGAAGCGGCGGCTGAAGTTCCAGCTGCTGCTCTATCCCGGCATCTGGCCGGAAGAGGAGACCGCCTCGCGCAAGGCCCTCGACGGCCCGGTGCTGACCCGCGAGGCCCTGGCCTGGTTCGAGAAGCTGCTGGCGGCGGTCGGCCATCCGCAGGCGCACCGCGCCATGCTCGCGGACCGGGAGGTGGCGCACGCCGCGCCGGCCCTGGTGGTCACCGCCGGCTTCGATCCGCTGAAGGACGAGGGCCGCGACTACGCCGCGCGGCTGAAGGCGGCGGGCGTGAACGCGCGGCACGTGGAGTATCCGGGCCTGGTGCACGACTTCTACGTGATGTGCGACGTGTCCAAGGCCGCGGCGGCCGCCTCGGCCGAGACAGCGGCGGCGCTGAAGGCGGGACTGGCCTAGTCGGCTTCGCTCGCCCGGCGCCGCTGGGCCCAGCCCAGCACCGCCATGCCGGCGGCGACGGACGCCAGCGACCCAGCCACCACGCCGATCCGCACCTGCGCCTGGGCGGCGGCGTCGGAGAGCGGGAAGGCGAGCTGGCCGATGAACAGGCTCATGGTGAAGCCGGTGCCGCAGAGCAGCGACAGGCCGTAGAGCTCCACCCACTTCGCCCCGGTCGGGCGGCGCGCCAGCTTTGTGAGGATCACCAGGACGGCCGCCAGGAAGACGCCCAGCTGCTTGCCCAGGAAGAGGCCTGCGGCGACGCCCAAGGCCACCGGACCGAACAGGTCGGAGAGGCCGATGTGGCGGAAGGTGAAGCCCGCCGCGCAGAAGGCGAAGAGCGGCAGGATCAGGAACGCCACATAGGGGTGCAGGCCCTCCATGAAGTCTTCCAGCACGCCCGGGCGACCCGGCTTTCGCGGCTCCAGCGGGATGACGGCGGCGGCGGCCACGCCGGCCAGCGAGGTCGAGATGCCCGACTTCAGCATGAAGCCCCAGACGATCACGAAGCCCACGGCGTAGAGCAGGTAGGGCGCGCGCCGCCATTGGCCGAGCAGGCCCATGCCGGCCAGTCCGACCAGGGCCCCGGCCAGTTCGAAGATCCGGAAGTGGTGGGTGAACAACAGGCCGATCAGGCCCACGGCGCCCAGGTCGTCGACGATGGCGAGCGTCAGCAGGAAGACCCGCAGGTTGGGCGGCAGCTTCGGTCCCGCCACGGCGAGGGCCGCGATGGCGAAGGCGATGTCGGTGGCGACCGGCACCGGCCAACCCTCGGGCCGCACGCCCTGGAACGGCGTCATGTTGATCGCCAGGTAGATCAGCGCCGGCCCCGCCATGCCGCCGAGCGCCGCGATCACCGGCAGGGCCAGGCGGCGCGGATTGGCCAGCTCGCCGCGGACGATCTCGTATTTGATCTCCAGCCCGACCACGAAGAAGAACACGGCCATCAGCCCGTCCTTCACCCAGTCGACCACCGGCAGGGTTTCGGTGAAGGCGCCCAGCTGGACGGTGAAGGGGAAGGCCAGGAAGTCGAAATACAGGTGCTCGAGGGGCGAATTGGCGAGCACGATCGCCGCCAGCGCGGCGGCCGCCAGGATCAGGCCCGAGGCGCTTTCGGTCTTCAGGTAGTCGAGCGTGATCCGCTTGGCCATGACGCTCGGTTAGCATGGCCTTGGCCCCGCGCCTAAGGTATCCGGAGCCGGGGATGCGACGAGCCGTGGAGCCTGTCCGATGCGCCTGACCAAGCCGCGATTTGCGCCGCTGAGCGACGCCGAGCTTTCGCCCGAGCAGGCGGAGGCGCTGAAGGACTTCCGGCCCGGGCCGGTGCTGAACATCTTCCGCACCCTGGCCCGCGCGCCCAAGGCGCTGACGCGGTTCAACGCCTGGGGCGGCTATGTGCTGTCGCGGCGGAACGACCTGCCGGCCCGCGAGCGGGAGATCGTGATCCTGCGCACCGGCTTCCTCTGCAAGTCGGGCTACGAGTGGACGCAGCACCACCGGATCGGGCTGCAGTCGGGGCTGACGGCGGATGAGATTGAGCGGATCAAGGGCGGCGCCGGCGCGGGCTGGAGCGCGGCCGACGCGGCCCTGATAAAGGCCACCGACGAACTGCACGCCGACCAGTTCATCACCGACGCCACCTGGGCCGAGCTGGGCGCCCATTTCAGCGACAAGCAGCGGATGGACGTGGTCTTCACCTGCGGCCAGTACACCCAGGTCTCCATGATCCTGAATAGTTTCGGGGTGCAGCTCGACGAGGGCCAGACGCTCGACCCCGACCTGATGAAGGGGTTCTGAGGATGACGCGCCGCCTCGAAGGCAAGATCGCGGTGGTGGTGGGCGCGGGCCAGACGCCGGGCGAGACCATCGGCAACGGCCGGGCCATGGCCCTGCTGTTCGCGCGCGAAGGAGCGAGCGTCTTCTGCGTCGACCGGGTGGCCGAGCGCGCCGAGGAGACCGCCGCCATGGTGGCCGAGGAGGGTGGAACCGCGGCCGCCTGCGCCGCGGACATCTCCAAGGCGGGCGAGCCCGCCAAGCTGATCGAGGCGGCGGTGGCGCGGTTCGGCCGCGTCGACGTGCTGATCAACAACGTCGGAATCGGCGGCGGCGACGGGCCGGCGCACCGGCTGGAGGAGGCGGCCTTCGACCGCATCCTGAACGTCAACCTCAGAGCCATGTGGCTGACCATCAAGGCGGCCCTGCCGGTGATGCGCGAGCAGGGCGGAGGCGCGATCG
>JAFEDM010000358.1 GCA_018241625.1 Pseudomonadota bacterium
AGGATCATTCCTTCGTTCGGCGCGGCCCGGACCGGAGTCTCAATGGCCATAAAATGGTGCGCCCAATGTGGCGAGCGTTAGGCGTATGGACAGCTGGTCGGTGGCTCCCAGACGCCCGATGATAACGTCCTCGTGGCGGTAATACACGTCCACGCGGATGCATTCGTCCTTGTAGAACACGCCGACGTCGCGGACCACCCAGGCATGTTGAAGCAGGTCTCGGTTGCCGTAGGCCGACAGGCCCCAGTGCTTGGTGAGGTTGAGGTCGGCGCCCAGGTCGAGGTTCTTCAGCGGCGTGCCGTTCACCCCCTGGTCGTCGGTCAGGTAGCGGACGTAGCCGTTGCCCCAGGTGAAGTTGACGTTGGCGCCGGCCTCCAGGCGGTGGACCGCGAAGGTCTCGGAATCCAGCCGGGCGCGGCCGAAGAACGAAAGCTCCTTCATCGGCGCGGCGTCGACGGCCACGATCCAGTCCGAGTTGGCGGTGGCCAGGCCCGAGCCGGGCGCGAAGGCGTTGTTCGAGCCGTCGCGGAAGCTGCGGCCGACCAGCAGGCTGGCGCGGCGGCCGTCATCCCACAGCACGGTCGCCCGGCCGCCGAGGTTCAGGCGCGTCCCGTCCTCGTAGAGGTCGTAGCCGGGGAACTTGTTGGGCTGGAAGAGGGTGGTCTCGTCGAACTCCAGCGCGATGGAGTCCTCGTCGAAGTAGATCGGCTTGCCGGTGGTCGGGTTGTGGCCGATCACCACCTGCTGGGCCTTGGGCGAGATGTCGATCTGGGCCAGGGGCTCCAGGATCACCGTCGAATCGCCCACCCGGCGGTACAGCGGATAGGAGATGTCGGCGCCCACCACGCCCACGGCGCGGGTCTCGGTCTTCGAGAAGGTGGACAGGCTGGTCGGCGTCGTCTGCCCCAGCTGGGTCAGGATGTCGGTGATGTAGAAGTTGTCGACCCGGCCCTGGACGAACGGCGCGAACCGCAGGCCGCCGGTCGAGGTGTAGATGCGGTTCCAGTCGAAGCCGGTGGAGACGCGGGTCGAATTCATGCCGGGCGCGCGCACGGTCAGGACGTCCGGCGACTGATCGCGGCTCAGCGTCACCTCGCTGCCGGTGAACCGCAGGCGGCCGCCGAGCACATCGTTCGGGTCTTCGTAGCGACCTTCGATGATCGGGGCGACCACCGGGAAGGTGCGGTCGTTGTCGCCGGGGCGCAGGCCCTGGACGCTGAAGGCGGCCACCGAGAAATAGGAATTGTCGTCCTGGCGCAGGGCGTAGGCCTGGCTGATCAGCCGGTGGTCGTCGGCCACATAGGGACCACGCGCCTGATAGACCCGCGGGATGTCGTACTTGTCGAACAGCAGCGGGTCCGAGGTCCGCTCGGCGGTGAAGCCGGCGATCCAGTTGTCGCTCACCTGGAACGAGCCGCGCGACAGGATGTAGCTGCGGTTGGTGTTCTCGCCGATCCGGTTGCCCTTGGGGTCGAGGTCGGCTTCGTGGGTGTAGCCCAGACGCAGGTCGAGGACGCCGGCGTTGAACGCCTCGCGATAGCGAAGGTTGAGGAACGGGTTGGCGTTGGTCATCACCCGCGGGCTGATTTCGAGGTCCGCCGAGGGGCTGATCACCCACAGGTACGGCTGCTCGTAGAAGAAGCCGAGGCGGCTGTTGCTGCCCACGCGCGGGACCAGGAGGCCGGATTCGCGGTCGGCCGTCGGGTCGGCGTGCCA
This sequence comes from Pseudomonadota bacterium, assembly GCA_018241625.1. Classification (GTDB taxonomy): domain Bacteria; phylum Pseudomonadota; class Alphaproteobacteria; order Caulobacterales; family Caulobacteraceae; genus Phenylobacterium. Next base: position 1,717 of record JAFEDM010000358.1, read on the forward strand.
GAACACCGGCAGATAGATCGCCGGCACGCCCAGGATGTGGATCCAGACGTGGCGGTAGTAGATCACGTGGTGGACCTGGTCCTGCACCACGCGGTCGGCGTGCAGCGACCAGGTGGGCGACTTCGGCTTGTCGCCGACGCAGATCGGGCAGGCGGTGTAGATCGCCTTGTTCAGCTCCTGGATGTCCTCGGACCGGCGCACGGCGGTGTCGCTGGAGACGCGGACGTCCTGGTTGGCCTTCTGGTCGTGCATCTGCAGCGAGAAGCCGGTGGCCACCGCCGCCTGCAGCTTGTCGTCCAGGGTGATCTGGTTGGCGTATTCGACCGTGCCGTCGTCCTTGATGATCTGGACGTGGCCGTAGGCGCGGATCACGCCCTGGGCCGGCGCGTCCTTGCCGCGGGCCTTGGGGGCGTCGGGCGGCGGCTCCTTGTAGACCACGCGGTCGGCGCGCAGGGTCTGGTCCTCGTAGCGGATCTCCACATGACCTTCGGCCGTGGTGGTCCCCGCCTTGTCGTCGCGGCTGAGCTGGTCGGCCTCCATGTAGAGCTCGCCCGGCTTCAGGCCGTCGAGGTGCTGGGGCGTCTTCTTTTCCGAGGTCTTGGGGGTCGGCAGTCCGGTGTCGTTCAGCACCTGGCCGCGCAGGTCGCGGGTCAGGGGGCTCTGCACGCCGGGGTCCGGCTGGCCGGCGGACTGCGCCAGGGCGGCGGCCGGCCACAGCACGGCGGCGGCCGCGCCGGCCAGCAACGCGGGCTTCACGCTCCAGCGGGAGGCGAAGTTAACGGTCGCGGGGAGGGCGCGCCGACGCGGATTCATTCTGGCCTTCCGATCCTCATCGCGACGCGCCTCTACGACTGCATAGCCGGGCATGCGGAGGATTCAACCGTCTTCGGTGTAGCAGAGCAGGGTTAGGCCCGAGAGCAGGGCCACCACCGCCGGCGCCCAGGCCGCCGCGAACAGGGGGATGATGTCCGCCTTGCCCAGGGCGCCGGAGAAGCGGTTGAAGAAGAACACCACGAAGCCGAGCGCCACGCCCGACCCCGCCAGCCCGGCCAGGCCGCCCAGGCGCACGAGGCGCAGGGAGAAGGCCGCCGCCAGGATCGCCATGGCGGCGAACATCACCGGCGTCGCCAGCAGCTGCTGGAACTGCAGGCGGTAGCCGGAGGCCGAGAAGCCGGAGTCCTCGGTCTGCTTGATGGCCCCCGGCAGGCGCCAGAAGGTGATCGAATCGGGCGAGGCGAAGCGTTCGACCGCCGCCTCCGAATCGAGTGTCGAGCGGATCGTCAGGCTGTCGGACTGCACCGAGCTCTCGCCGGCGGTCGCCTCGCGCACGTTCTTCAGCTGCCAGAAGCCGGGGCGCAGCAGGGCCTCGTCGGCCTCCAGCCGGCGCTTGAATTCCGGCTGGCCGCTGGCGTTCTTCTGGTAGACGAACAGCGAGACCCCGCGCAGCCGCACCTCGCCCTGCACAGTGTCGTGCGACTTGGCGTGGATCACCATCTGGGTGTGCTCGTCGCCCTGGCGCATCCAGATGTCCTTGGGCGTCTCGCCGGCGCCCAGGTAGTTGGCCATGATCTGGGCCCGGTCAGCCTCGTAGCGGGCGTTCATCGCCGCCGAGATCGGGTTGATCGCCACCACCGCGATGATCCCGGCGATGAAGGCGGCGACCGCCGAGGGCATGATGAAGCGCCAGGCCGAGACCCCGGCGGCGCGCATGGCGATCAGCTCGCTTCGGCGGTTCAGGCCCACGTAGGCGAACATCACCCCGAACAGGAAGATCAGCGGCAGCAGCAGCTGGATCACCGAGGGCGACTTGAGCAGGGTCAGCCCCAGGACGTCGGCGGCGTTGACCGTGGTGCGTTCGCCCACCGAGCGCGACAGGTCGACGAATTGCACCAGCACGATCACCGCGGTGATGATCGCCAGTGCGCCGGCGATTCCGATCAGGTTGCGGTAGAGCACATAGCGTTCGAGGCGGCTGTTCATGATCGCCTCACGCCGGGACCGCGGCGATCCGCGCCGGACGGCGGCGGATGTCGATGAAGCGGCTGACCCGCTGACGGAAGACGCTGCGCAGCGACAGCGCGATGGCGATCAGCGGGATGGCGTACTGCAGGATGTTCACATTGACGTTGGACTCGGCCGCCGACTGGGCGACGAAGCCGAGCACCCGCACCAGGATGGCGAGGCCGCCCATGGTCATGATCCGGCGGATGTAGCCCAGGCGCGAGAAACCGCCGCCGATGATCGCCGACAGCGCCATGCACATGGCCACGATGTTGTAGAGCGGCGTGGCGATCCGGGCGTGGCCTTCGGCCAGCAGGCCCTTGCGGTTCTTCTTCTCCCAATCCTGCTGCAGGTCGGGATGGAAGAGCTCGTGCAGGTAGCGGTCGGACGGCTTGTAGTGGATTAGCTCGTCCGGGTTGCTGAGCTGGCTGAGCTCGAACGGATATTCGCTGAAGGTCAGGAAGTTCAGCACGCCGCGCGGCGAGAAGCTCTGCTGGGAGCCCTGTTCCAGGATCATCACCGCCTGGCCGTTGCGCTGGGCGATGTGGCCCTTGTTGGCCATGTAGGTCGTGGCCCCGCCGTCGTCCTTCAGCTGGTGGATGAAGAGGTTGTGCATGTCGCCGTTGTTGTCGACGGTCTGGGCGTAGACCGTCAGCCCGGGCGCGGGGGTGGTGAACTCGCCCTCGCGGACCATGGTGGCGGCCAGGTCGGCCTTCACGTCCATGTAGACCTGGCGCAGCGCCCGATAGGCCAGGGGCTGCACCCAGAGGTTCATGAGCAAGGCCAGGACGGTGATGATGCTGGCCAGCCGGATGGCCGGCGAGATCACCCGCCAGCGGCTCATGCCGCCGGCGAAGCAGACGACGATTTCCTGCTCCGTGTGCAGCCGGTTCAGCGACACCAGGGCGGCGACGAAGACGGCGATCGGCAGCACCAGGTTCAGCTGCTGCGGCAGGGCCAGGAAGGTGATCTTCAGGAAGACGATGGCGGTCTGGCGCTGGTTGACGATGTAGTCGAGGCCCGAGAGGCTTTCGCCCAGCAGAACCACCGCTGTCAGCGCCGCGACGGCGAACAGCGTGGGGCCAAGCAGCTGGCGGAACAGGTAGCGGTCGATCAGGCGCATCGATTAGAAATAGGGCTCACTCGGGATTTTGGCCGCGCCCCCGCCGCGGAGGTGATCTAAACCATGCGTCGCCGCGCCGGACAACCGGCAGGCCGCCTCGCCGGTGTGCTCTTTGCGCCCAGCGTGACCTTTTCGCTTCGCCAACCTCAGGATGTGTTGAGAGACCCGTATGGACATCGAGTTCGTCGCCGCCGGAGCCGCCCTATCGTCGAAGACCGCGCTCGGGCGGATCGTCCATGAGGGCGCGGCGCTGGACGGCGCGGCGGCCCAGGCCGCCGCCGCCAGCCGCTTCACCGGCGCCAAGGGCCAGACCCTGGACGTGCTGGCGCCGGCCGGGACGGACGCTGCGCGCCTGGTGCTGGTCGGCGTCGGCAAGGCCGAGGCGGCCGATGCGCTGGCCATCGAGAACGCCGCCGCCAGCGCCTATGCGGCGGTGAAGGCCTCGGGCCTGACGACCCTGCGCCTCGAACTGCCGGACGCCTCGGCCGAGTTCGCCGCCCGCGCGGCCCTGGGCGTGCGCCTGGCCAGCTACCGCTTCGACAAGTACCGCACCAAGGAACCGGCGGAGAAGAAGCCCTCGGTGGTCAAGACCGAGATCGTGGCGACGGACAACGCCGCGGCCCTGAAGGCCTTCGAGCCCCTGGCCGCCCTGGCCGATGCGGTGAGCTTCACCCGCGACCTGGTCTCGGAGCCGCCGAACGTGCTCTATCCCGCCGAGTTCGCCGCGCGGGTGAAGGCGCTCGAGGCCCTGGGCCTGGAGGTCGAGATCCTGGGCGAGGCCGAGATGATGAAGCTCGGCATGGGGTCCCTGCTGGGCGTGGGGCAGGGGAGCATTCGCGAAAGCCAGCTGGCGGTGCTGAAGTGGTACGGCGCGGCGGACAAGTCGGCCCAGCCGATCGCCTTCATCGGCAAGGGCGTCTGCTTCGACACCGGCGGGATCTCGCTGAAGCCGGCCGAGAACATGGAAGACATGAAGTGGGACATGGGCGGCGCGGGCGCGGTCGCCGGCCTGATGCACGTGCTGGCCGGGCGCAAGGCCAAGGTCAACGCCATCGGCATCTTGGGCCTGGTGGAGAACATGCCCGACGGCAACGCCCAGCGGCCGGGCGACGTGGTCACCTCCATGTCCGGCCAGACCATCGAGATCATCAACACCGACGCCGAGGGCCGCCTCGTGCTGGCCGACGCCGTCTGGTATTGTCAGGACCGTTTCAAGCCGAAGTTCATGGTCGATCTCGCGACGCTCACCGGGGCGATCATCATCGCGCTGGGGAACGATTACGCCGGCTGCTACGCCAACGACGACACCTTGGGGGCCAACCTGATGGCCGCCTCCGCCGCGTCCGGCGAGCCGTTGTGGCGCATGCCGCTGCCGCCGCAGTACGACAAGGCGCTCGATTCGATGATCGCCGACATGAAGAACACCGGCGGCCGGCCCGGCGGCTCGATCACCGCGGCCATGTTCATCCAGCGCTTCACCAACGGCGTGCCCTGGGCCCACCTCGACATCGCCTCGACCGCCTGGAAGAAGCCGTCGTCGGTCCCCACCATCCCGGACGGCGCCACCGGCTTCGGCGTGCGCCTGCTGAACCAGATGGTGGCCGACAGGTACGAAAGCTGACGCGCGATGGCAGAGGCGGCGACCGAGGTCTGGTTCTATCACCTGGAACGCACCGGGCTGGACCAGGCCTTGCCGGAGCTTCTGGAGAAGACCCTGCAGCGCGGCTGGAAGGCGGTGGTGCGGGCGCGCGAACGGCCCAGGCTCAGCCATCTCGACGGCATGCTCTGGACCTATCGTGACGAGAGCTTCCTGCCGCATGGTCTGGAGGACGAGCCGCAGGCGGCGCGCCAGCCGATCCTGCTGACCACCGGCTTCGACAATCCGAACGCCGCCGAGGCCCTGTTCCTGGTGGACGGCGCCGATCCCGGCGAGCTCGACGGCTACGCCCGCTGCCTGGTGCTGTTCGACGGCGGCGACGAGGCCCAGCTGGCGGTCGCCCGCGCCCAGTGGAGTGGGCTGAAGGCCAAGGGCGCGGCGCTGTCCTACTGGAAGCAGCAGGCGCGCGGCTGGGAGAAGCAGGCGTGAGGCCCCGGGTCGCCGCCGCGGTCCTGGCGCTCGGCCTGGCCGGCTGCGCGTCGCCCGACTATCCGACGTCCGCGCCGTCCGAGACGCCCGCGCCCGCACCGTCCGCGCCACCGCCCGCTGTTTCGCCGCCGCCGGCGCCGCGGCTCGCTTCGCCGGTTCCGCGATCCCAACCCCAGTACCCGCCCCAAACGGCCGCCCGCGACGCCTGCGGCGCGGCGGACATGCAGGGCATGGTCGGCAAGTCGCGCACCCTGATCCCCGTGCCGGTGGATCCGAACCGCCAGCGGGTCGCCTGCACGACCTGCAAGCTGTCCGACGACACCGATCCGGGGCGGCTCAACTTCCTGTTCAACGCCCACACCGGCCTGATCGAACAGGTCCGCTGCGGCTAGCCCGCCGTGGCCTGTTGGGGGATCTCCAGCCCCTGGCCGCGCAACACCTCGAACCAGGCCGCGATCCCGGCGTCGCGGGAAAAGCGCGCCACGGCGGTGGTTCGCGCGGCGGCGCGCAGGGGCTGGGCGGCCTGCGGATCGCGGCAGGCGTCGACCAGCGCGCCGGCCAGGGCCTCGGGATCGAAGAACGGCAGCAGGCGACCGTTCACCCCATCCTCGATGGCGTCATGCAGCGGCGCCGTGTCCGAGGCCACGATGTAACAGCCGGCGGCCATGGCCTCGATCAGCGACCAGGAGAGCACGAAGGGGTAGGTGTAGTAGACGTGGGCGGTGGACAGCCGCATGGCGGCCAGCAGCCGGTCCTGCGACGCCGTTCCCAGGAAATGCAGGCGCTCCGCGTCGACCGGCAGGCCCTCGAAGAACACCTCGCGCCAGGTCCGCCCGTCGGGGGATTGGCCCCCGTAGGCGCGGCGGGTGCTGTCGCCGAACACCAGCACCTGGGCGTCGGGGACTTCAGCCATCAGCCGGGGCAGGGCGCGGGCGAAGATGTGCAGGCCGCGCAGGGGCTCCAGGTTGTTGTTGACGTAGGTGATCACCGGCCTCCCGGGGGCGATCTCGCGGCCGTCGGGCAGGGCGAAGGCCTGGGCTGGCGCCGGGTTAATCCGCTCGACGTCGACGCCCTCGTGGATCACGCGGGTCAACGGATGGAACACCGGCGGCATGACCGAGGCCTGGAATTCGGTCGGCGTGACGATGGCGTCGGCCTGGGAGAGCGCCCAGGTCATCACCGCGTTCTTGGCCTCGGCGCTAAGCACCACCTGGTCGCTGGGTTGGCCGAACTCGGGGTCGAAGCCCACGTCGAAGCCCCGGCCGTGGTAGAAGAACTCCGAGAACAGCACCCGTTTCGCATCCGGCCAGACGTCGTGCAGCAGGGTGGTCTCGCCCCAGCCCGGATGGCCAACGATCACCTGGGGGGAAAAGCCCGCGGCCTTCATCGCGCCGGCGGCGCGCCAGGCGCTGGCCGCGCGGATCAGGTCGGCCTCGGCGCGGACGGCCAGCGGGAACACGCCCGGCGTCGAGCCGCGCGTCAGGCCGTAGCGGTTCATCCCGACCTCGGCCAGGCCGGGCGCATTGGCGCCGCCCAGGGCCTGGCACGGCACGCCGCGCCCCGCCAGGGCCGCGGCCAGGTGCCGGAACTGGGCCGGGAAGTTGTTGTGGACGAAGAGGACGCCTGAGCCCATCGCCGCCTTCTGCCCGCGTTGGCCGCGGCTGTCACGGCTTGGAATGCGCGCCCGCCGCCCGCGTCTTCAGGCCGGGTCGTCGGCGGGCCAGGGCGCCGCCGCCATCGCCAGCAGGCTGGCGACCTCGCTGTTGCGGGTCACGCCCAGGCGTCGATGCACCGCGGCGAGGTGGTTGCGCGCCGTCGCCGGCGCCAGGCTCAGCCATGCGGCGATGTCCCGATAGGTCAGTCCTTGCGCGCACAGCTCCGCCACCGCGCGTTCCCGCGCGGTCAGGTCGTCCACCAGCGAGCGCTTGCGGGCGACGACCAGCGCCGTGTCGACCGCGACCTTCGCATGGGCGACGACCTGCTTTCCGAGATAGAAGCCGAGCGCCGCGCCCGTGACCGGGTCGATCAACGGCGTCGGCAGGCGTGGCCCCACCCAATGAGGCCATTCCGTCCGCATCAGCGACAGGAACTCCGGCTCGGCGGCGTCGATGGTCGCGCCGCGGCAGGCGGCGGAGAAACGCGGGAGCGATTGTTTCGCGCGGGCCGATCGCTCGAGCGCCACGACCTGGCAACGGCTCCAGCCGGCCATCAGGTGCGGGAAGGCCGCCTCGACGAAGCTGCGCTCCCCGTCGCTGAACGGGCCACGTTGCGGCGCGGCGAACAACACCACGCCCGAGGCGACGCCCAGGATCGGGTCGAACTGGCAGATCGAGATGAAATGGCCGACATCGATGCGCGCGACCCGTTCGCGATATTCGACCGGATCGTCGGGCCGGACGCTGTAGGCGTGGGCCCGACCGGGCGCGCCCAGGACCGTGGGCAGGCGCGGATCGGCGAAGGCCGCGCGCTCGAAATCGGCGCGAGCCGCCTCGTCGATGTTATGAAGTTCGGCGGACCGCAGGGAGAGCTGGTCGGCGATCAGCGCCTCGGCCCAGATGGCCTGGTCGAAGCCGACCTGGGTTTGCAGCTCACGCAGCGCGTCCCGGCGAAACGTCGCCGAGGCGCCGATTTCGCTGTGGGTCTGACCCCAGCTGATAAGGGCGCTGAGCGCCTGGAGAGGGTCCACGCTCGTCCTCGCGCCCGCACAGCCTGGGCATAGTCCATTGACCGCCGTTATCCAAGACGGGTCGGCGTTGGCCATTCCCCCGACAGTTGAATAGCGGCTTCTGATACATATGCATCATTTACGCTAAATTTGCGGAACCATATCTTCGAGACTGCAAGACGCGCCTTCGAAATATTGGTTCGTCTTATACCGAAGTAGAAGTTCTAACGTCTTGGGATGGCGCGAGATGAAGTACTCATTCCGGATCAATTCCGCCGCGTCGCTCGCCGGTTTGACCTTGGCGGGCGCCGTGTTCGGATTTCCGCTCGCCGCCAGCGCCAACCAGGTGGTCATTCTGCCAAATTCGCAATGGTCAGGCTTCGTCTCGGTCCCGAGCTCCGCATTTGTTCTGACCACCACCCAGGTGACCGGTCCCAGCACGATCCAGGGCGGTGTCGGCAACAGCTTTGCTGGAGAGACCACCCAAGGGACGCCCTTTCCCAGCATTGATGTGAGCGCTGGCGGCTTCGATTCGGCGCAGATCAGTGGGGGCAAGGCTCACGTGTCGTTGACATACTTCATCGAAATCGTCGGGCCCGGATCCGGCCCGGCTCCGCTGCATGTCACGGGCGCCGGGAGCGTCGGATCCTACAACGGCGGAATCGGGGCTGTTTCACTGGAGGTGGTGACGCCCGGGATCGAGTTCCTATCCGCCGTCACGTCCATCAACGGGGTGGCGACCGTGTACGGAACCGATGGCGTGCAGCCGCTTGTTCCCGACAACACCGCCTTCAACATCGATGGGACGATGTTGTTTCCAATCAATACGATCCTCAGTGTCATCATGTTCGCCGAGGCGGATTCGGACCTCGAGCTCGGTCCGAGCCAGGGCGCCGCCTTCATCGATCCGATCTTTTCCATCGATCCGTCGTTCGCCAACGCCGATCAGTATTCGATCGTCACAAGCCCGGACATCGGCAACGGCGGAGCCGGCGGCGGCGTCCCCGAGCCCTCCACCTGGGCGCTGTTGCTGGGCGGCTTCGGCGCCCTTGGGGCCGTGCTGCGCGGCCGGCGCAAGGCGGCCTTCCTCGCCCAGGCCTAGCCGCCCGCGCCGACGCCGGGCGCGCTGAACCCTGATCAAGGGATGGTGCGGCTAGAGGGACTCGAACCCCCACGGTTGCCCGCTGGTACCTAAAACCAGTGCGTCTACCAATTCCGCCATAGCCGCGCGCCGATGGGTCTAGAGGGTCTTAGGGCTTGGAGCAATCGGACGAGCGTGACATAACCCGCGCCCTCCGCCGCCCGGGCGGCTATAGTCCAATCCTCCATGGGGCCGCAGGCGCGCTCGGTGCGCGACGGCCCGCAATAGACGAGCCGGAAGTCCCAAGATGTCGATGCAGATCGTTGAAAAGTCTAGCGATGGCCTGAGCCGCGTGTACGGGGTGACGGTGCCCGTCGCTGACCTGAACCAGGCGCTGGACGCGCGCATCGCCGAGGTCACCCCGACGCTCAACATCAAGGGCTTCCGCCCCGGCAAGGTGCCGACCGCCCACGTGCGCCGCCTCTATGGCAAGGCGCTGATGAGCGAGGTGGTCGAGAAGACCCTCAACGAGACCACCCAGAAGGTGCTGGACGACCACAAGCTGCGCCCCGCGGCCGAACCGGAGCTGAAGCCGGACGCCGACATGGAGCAGGTGATCGAGGGCAAGGCCGACCTGGCCTATGAACTGGCCGTCGACCTGATGCCGGAGTTCGAGCCCACCGACATCACCGCGCTGTCGCTGACGCGCCCGGTCTATGAGCCGACCGCCAAGGAAGTGGACGAGGCGCTGGCCGAACTGGCCAAGCAGAACCGCACCTATGAGGCCAAGACCGGCAAGGCCGTGAAGGCCGCCGACGGCGACATGGTCGTCATCGACTTCGTGGGCAAGCTGGACGGCGAGGCCTTCGACGGCGGCACGGCGGAAGACGCCGAGCTGGTGCTGGGCTCGGGCCAGTTCATCCCGGGCTTCGAGGAGCAGCTGGTCGGCGCCAAGCCCGGCGACGACGTCGAGGTGAAGGTGACCTTCCCCGCGGAATACCAGGCGCCGAACCTGGCCGGTAAGGCCACGGTCTTCGACGTGAAGGTCAAGGAGGTGAAAGCCCCCGTCGACTCCGCCGCCGACGACGCCCTGGCCACCCGCCTGGGCATCGAGAGCCTGGAGAAGCTGAAGGAGCTGCTGAAGTCGAACCTGGAGCGCGAGTACGCCGGCGCCAGCCGCTTCAAGCTGAAGCGCGCCCTGCTGGACCAGCTCGACACCAAGCACGACTTCCCGCTGCCGCCGAAGATGGTCGAGGCCGAGTTCAACGCCATCTGGCAGCAGGTGGAGCAGGACAAGGAAGCCGGCACGCTGCCCGACGAGGACAAGAAGAAGTCCGACGCCAAGCTGCGCGAAGAGTACCGCAAGATCGCCGAGCGCCGCGTGCGCCTGGGCCTGGTGCTGGCCGAGATCGGCCGGGCCAACAACGTCCAGGTCACCGACCAGGAACTGGGCGAGGCCATGCGCCAGGAGGCCATGAAGTATGGTCCGCAGGCCCAGCAGGTGTTCGACCTGTTCCGCCAGAACCCGAACGCCCAGGCCCAGCTCCGCGCGCCGATCTTCGAGGACAAGGTCGTCGACCTGATCGTCGAGAAGGCCAAGGTGAAGGACACCAAGGTCTCCAAGGACGAGCTGATGGCCGACGACGAGATGCCGGAAGGCTACGGCGACGACGAAGCGCCCGCCAAGCCGGCCAAGAAGGCCGCGCCGAAGAAGGCCGCCGCCAAGAAGGCGGAATAAGGCCAATCCGGAGTGTCATCCCGGAAGCCGCGCCAGCGGCTATCCGGGACCCATATGCGCCAGGGCGCAAGAAAGGGCTCAGCTTCGCGGCTGAGCCCTTTTCGTTGGAACGGAGTCTATGGGTCCCGGTCCTTCGCTGCGCGAAAACCGGGATGACACGCGGAGGAGGCCTACAGCCCCCGCAGGTGCTGCAGGAGTTCGCTGTTCTCGACGCGCGCGCGGCGCTCATTGATTTCCTGGAACCGCAGCGCAACGGCGATGTCTTCGTCGAGCGGCGCGGTCGGATAGGCCTGGGGCTCCGAACCCGGGACGTCTTGCGGCTCCATGAGGCGTCTCCCATTCCCGCGCGGCGCGCGGGCTCCCGTCGTTAAGTTACCATTAGGAAACGCGCGGGCTTGCCAGAAAAGCTGGGCCCATGCTCACGTTCGCTTGAGGGTCCCCTGGGGAAGCTTGGGCGCCGTCGGCAAGAAAATCTCCTATCGTGCGCATTTCCGAACGGAAATCATCGAACCAAGGTCCGGAAATGGGCTTGGCTTCACCGGCGAACGGGGCCTAACCTGCCTCGGAGAACGCCGCGTTGTGACGGTCTAAGCCTCACCCAGCCCGCGCCTTGAGTTCTGTAGCGCCCGCCCGGGTCCGACTTGCCGCCGCGAGAGTAGAGCGTCGCGGGAAGGGACCTGAGACCGTTGCAACGTACCGACGCGTGGACTCCCGACTACTTCCATAAGGTCGTCGATTGCCAGTACGCCTGCCCGGCGCACACGCCGGTGCCGGAGTACATCCGGCTGATCGCCGAGGGGAAGTACGCCGACGCCTACATGATCAACTGGACGTCGAACGTCTTCCCCGGCGTGCTGGGACGGACGTGCGACCGGCCTTGCGAGCCCGCGTGCCGCCGCGGGCGGGTGGAGGAGGAGCCCGTCGCCATCTGTCGGCTAAAGCGGGTGGCGGCGGACAACAAGGGCGACGTCGCCGCCCGGATGCCGCAGCCCACGACGGCCCGCAACGGCAAGCGGGTGGCCATGGTGGGCTGCGGGCCCGCCTCGCTGACCGTGGCGCGCGACCTGGCGCCGCTGGGCTACGACATCACCATTTTCGACGGCGAGGCGCTGTCGGGCGGCATGATCCGCTCTCAGATCCCCCGTTTCCGCCTGCCGTCCGAGGTGATCGACGAGGAGGTGGGCTACATCACCGGCCTCGGCATGACGCTCAGGCTCGGCGAGCGGATCGACAGCCTGAGGGGCCTGCTCGCGGAGGGCTATGACGCGGTCTTCGTGGGCTCCGGCGCGCCACGCGGCCGCGACCTGGAGCTTCCCGGCCGGGAAGAGGCCCGGGCCAACATCCACATCGGCATCGACTGGCTGAGCTCGGTCTCGTTCGGCCACATCGACAGGATCGGCAAGCGGGTGATCGTGCTGGGCGGCGGCAACACCGCCATGGACTGCTGCCGCACGAGCCGCCGTCTGGGCGGCGAGGACGTGAAGGTGATCGTCCGCTCCGGGTTCGAGGAGATGAAGGCCTCGCCCTGGGAAAAGGAAGACGCGATCCACGAGGACATCCCGATCATCAATTTCCGGGTGCCGAAGGCCTTCCTGCACGAGGACGGCAAGCTGACCGGCGTGCTCTTCGAGGTCGTCGAGGCGGTCTATGACGAAAGCGGCCGGCGCCGTCTGGTCCCGTCCGGCCAGCCGGACGAGCGTTACGACTGCGACGACGTGCTGGTGGCCGTGGGCCAGGAGAACGCCTTCCCCTGGATCGAGCGCGACATCGGCCTGGCGTTCGACGAGTGGGACATGCCCCAGGTCGACCCGATCACCCTGCAGTCGACCCTGCCGAGCGTCTTCTTCGGCGGCGACGCGGCCTTTGGGCCGAAGAACATCATCTGGGCGGTGGCGCACGGGCACGACGCGGCCGTGTCCATCGACAGGTTCTGCCAGGGGCAGGACGTCGCCGAGCGGCCGCCGCCGGATTTCTCCCTCGTCTCCCAGAAGATGGGCATCCACGAGTGGAGCTACGACAACGACCCGACCAACGACCGCCGCTACCGCGTGCCGCTGCGCGACAAGGCCGAGGCGCTGAAGAACGTGCGGCTGGAGGTGGAGCTCGGGTTCGATCCCGCCACCGGCTACAAGGAAGCCGAGCGGTGCCTGAACTGCGACGTCCAGACGGTGTTCGCCGACAACCTGTGCATCGAGTGCGACGCCTGCATGGACATCTGTCCGGTGGATTGCATCAGCTTCGTCCACGACGACGGGACCGACGAGGCCGAGCTGCGCACCCGGCTGAAGGCGCCGGCGGCCAATCTCACCCAGGACCTCTACGTCTCCGGCAAGCTGGTCGGCGGCCGGATCATGGTCAAGGACGAGGACGTCTGCCTGCACTGCGGCCTCTGCGCCGAGCGCTGTCCCACCGGGGCCTGGGACATGCAGCGCTTCACCCTGGAGATGACCCACGCGGGGGCGGCATGCCAATCACGGTGAAGGAGGGCTCGGCCGGCGCGCCCGTGATCAACGACTTCGTCGTCAAGTTCGCCAATGTGAACGGCTCGGGCTCGGCCAGCGCCAACGGCATGTTCGCCAAGTCGATCCTGCGCTGCGGGGTGCCGGTGGCGGCGCGCAACATCTTCCCGTCCAACATCCAGGGCCTGCCGACCTGGTTCGAGGTGCGGGTGACGGAGGCGGGGCACCTGGGGCGGCGCGGCGGCGTCGACCTGATGGTCGCCATGAACCCGCAGACCTGGGACCGCGACGTGGCCGAGATCGAGCCCGGCGGCTTCCTGTTCTACGACAACACCAAGCCGCTGCCGCCGTCGAAGTTCCGCGACGACGTCACCGTCATCGGCGTGCCGCTGACGGCCATGTGCAACGACCGCTATGAGCTGCCGCGCGAACGCCAGCTGTTCAAGAACATCGTCTACCTCGGCGCGCTGGCGGCCCTGCTGGGCATCGATCCGGCGGTGATCGAGGCGATCCTCAGCGAGCAGTTCGAGGGCCGCGCCAAGCTGATCGCCGCCAACTTCGAGGCCCTGCACATGGGCGTCTCCTATGTGCGCGAGAACCTGGCGCCCATCCGCCTGCAGGTGCGCAAGGCCGACAAGGTGGGCGACCGCATCTATGTCGAGGGCAATTCGGCCGCCGCCCTGGGCGCGGTCTATGGCGGCGCCACGGTCTGCGCCTGGTATCCGATCACGCCCTCGACCTCGCTGGCCGAGGCCTTCACCGGCTACTGCCAGGACCTGCGCGTCGCGCCGGACGGCAAGGCCAAGTACGCCATCGTCCAGGCGGAGGACGAGATCGCCTCGATCGGCATCGTGGTGGGCGCCGGCTGGAACGGCGCGCGGGCCTTCACCTGCACCTCCGGGCCCGGCGTCTCGCTGATGACCGAGTTCATCGGCCTTTCCTACTTCGCCGAGATCCCGGCGGTGATCTTCGACGTGCAGCGCGGCGGCCCGTCCACCGGCATGCCGACCCGCACCCAGCAGGCCGACCTGATCGGCGCCGCCTACGCCAGCCACGGCGACACCAAGCACCCCATGCTGCTGCCCTGCGATCCGGGCGAATGTTTCACCTTCGGGGCGCTGGCCTTCGACCTCGCCGACCGGCTGCAGACCACGGTCTTCGTCATGCTCGACCTCGACATCGGCATGAACGAGTGGCTGTGCGCGCCCTTCGCCTGGGACGACAGGCGCCGGATCGACCGCGGCAAGGTGATGACCGCGCAGATGCTGGACGCGGGCGCCGACTTCGGCCGCTACAAGGACGTCGACGGCGACGGCATCCCGTTCCGCACCTATCCCGGCGAGCACCCGTCCAAGGGCGCCTATTTCACCCGCGGCACCTCGCGCAACCCCTATGCGCGCTATTCGGAAGAGGGCGCGGTCTACGTCGACAACATGCAGCGGCTGCTGCGCAAGTTCGAGACCGCCAAGGCCCTGATGCCGGCGCCGATCCGCCGCGACGCCAAGCGCAAGACCACGGATGGGGTGATCTACTTCGGCTCG
>JAFEDM010000359.1 GCA_018241625.1 Pseudomonadota bacterium
CGCCGGCCATGCGCGGACCTACCACTTCTTCCTGTCCCATCTGCACTGGGACCACATCATGGGCTTCCCGTTCTTCGGGCCGGCCTTCGACCCAGGCGCGACGATCGTCATCCACTCCGGCCATCCGGACGCCGAGCAGGGCCTGCGCCGCCAGCAGGAAGACATCTCCTTCCCGGTCCCGTTCGACTGGCTGCGGGCGAACATCAGCTTCCAGGTCCACGAGGTGGGCGAACCCTTCGACGCGGCGGGCGTGACCGTCACCCTGATCCGCCAGCACCACAGCCACGACAGCTTTGGCTTCCACTTCGCCCGCGACGGCCGCGCGGTGATCTATTCCACCGACAGCGAGCACAAGGTGGAGAACATGGACGCCGAGGCGGCGTTCGAGGCCTTCTTCAAGGACGCCGACCTGGTGATCTGCGACACCATGTATTCCCTGGGCGACACGGTCAGCCTGAAGCAGGACTGGGGCCATTCCTCCAATGTGGTGGCGGTCGACCTGTGCCTGGCGGCCGGCGCCAAGCGGCTGGCGCTGTTCCACCATGAGCCGACCTATTCCGACGCCGACATCCAGCGGATGTACGAGGAGACGGTCCGCTACGAAGAGCTGGTGCGCGAGGACCGGCCGCCGCTGCACGTGATCTGCGCCTACGACGGCCTCGAGGTCCGGGTCTGAACGAGCTCGACCCGCGCGCGCGCCTGCGGGTCCGGCTGGCCGGGATTGCCGCGGCCCTGCTGGCCGCCATCGCCCTGATCGCCGCGGGCGACGCTCTAAGGCGGCCGCTGTTCGACGCCTTCCAGAAGCTCGCCGCGCCGGCGCAGCCCGCGCCGTCGAAGGTCGATGTGGTGCTGATCGACGGCCCCAGCCTGAAGGCGGTCGGCGGTTGGCCCTGGCCGCGCTACATGATGGCCCGGCTGACCGAGGCGATCGCTTCGCGCGGCGCCAAGGCGATCGGCTACGACTTCCTGTTCCCGGAGGCCGACCGCACCTCACCCGACCTGTTCGTGGGCCTCTATCCGGAGCTGCCCAAGGCGACGGCGGACCAGATCCGCGACCTGCCGTCGATGGACGCGGTCTTCGCCCGGGTGATCGGCCGCAGCCCCGTGGTGCTGGCGCGCGCCGGGATCGCGCGGAACTCCTTCGACGTGCTGGGCGCGGGCGCGCCGGCGCCGCCTGAGGCGCAGTTCACGGGCGCCGCGCCGACCGGCCTCTTCGCCTATCCGGAGGTCGCCGCCAGCCTGCCGATCCTGGACGGCTCGGCGCTGGGCCATGGCTTGGCGAACGGCCCGAAGGACGCCGATGGCGTGGTCCGCCGCGTGCCGCTGCTGGCGCGGGCGGCCGGCGCGCTGACCCCCGGCCTGGCGTTCGAGCTGGTGCGGGTGGCGGAGGGTGAGGATGGCGCGAAGCTGATCTCGCGCCACGGGCGGCTGACCGCCGTGCAGCTCGGCCAGCACGTGCTGCCCGCCGACGAGCGCGGTCACATGACCCTGCGCTACCATGGCATCCGCGGCGCCGACACCTATTCGGCGGTGGACCTGCTGCGCAGCGGCGTTCCGGCGGACGCCTTCAAGGGCAAGATCGTGCTGGTCGGCCTGGCCGCCGCCGGAACCTCGGATGTGGTGACCACGCCGGTCGAGCGGCAGACCTATGGCGTCCTGGTGCAGGCCGAGGCGGTGAACGCCATCTCCGGCGCGGGCGCGCTGGGCCGCCCCGAATGGGTGCCCTGGCTGGAATGGGCCGTGGCCCTGCTGGCCGCCGCCGGCGCCTGGTGGCTGACGCCGAACCTGGGCCTGGCCGCCATGGCGCTGGGCGCCCTCGGCCTCGGCGGCTTCGCGGTGGGCGGCAGTTACGTGGCCTTCCTGAACGGGGTGCTGGTCGATCCCGGCCCGATGCTGATCCCCGGCGTCGCCGCCTCGGGCGCCATGATCCTGGTGCTGCTGGTGGAGGGCCGCCGGGTGCAGACCCGCCTGCGCACCGCCCTCGACGAGGAGCGTCTGTCGGCCGCCAAGATCGCCGGCGAGCTGTCGGCGGCCAGCGAGATCCAGTCCGGCATGCTGCTGCCCCGCGAAGCCCTGGCCCAGGTCAGCGACGCGGCCGAGGTCGACGCGGTGCTGCAGCCGGCCAAGAGCGTCGGCGGCGACCTCTACGACGCCTTCATGATCGACAAGCGCCGGCTGTGCTTCCTGGTGGGCGACGTGACCGGCAAGGGTGCGCCGGCGGCCCTGTTCATGGCGCTCTCCAAGGCGATGTCGCGCAGCCTGCTGATGCGGCCGGAGATGGCGCTGGACCGCGCCGTCGACGGCATCAACGCCGAGCTGTCGCGCGACAACGGCCAGATGATGGCGGTCTCCCTGCTGGTCGGCGTCCTCGACCTGGAGACCGGCGCCCTGCAGATGGTCTCGGCCGGCCACGA
>JAFEDM010000035.1 GCA_018241625.1 Pseudomonadota bacterium
CGTGATTTTGAAAGGCGCTGCGATCGGCGCCCTGGCCGCGGTGGCGCTGGGCGCCGCCGGCTGCTCTCACATCCCGAATCCGCTGTCGCGCAAGGATGGCCCGCGGGAGGTGTCGAATCCGGACTCCGCCGCCCAGATCGGCGTGAACGGCTATCTGTGGCGCGCCACGCTGGACACCCTCAGCTTCATGCCGCTGGCCTCGGCGGATCCCTACGGCGGCGTGATCATCACCGATTGGTATGAGAACCCGGAAAAGCCGAACGAGCGCTTCAAGATCACCGTCTACATCCTGGACGCGCGCCTGCGCGCCGACGGCCTGAACGTGGCGGTGTTCAAGCAGAACCGCGACGCCTCCGGCCAGTGGATCGACGCCCCGTCCGCCGGCGAGACCGAGACGCAGATCGAGAACTCGATCCTGACCAAGGCGCGCCAGCTCAAGCTCTCGAACATCAAGGGCTGATCCAGCCCTTCGACGTCTCGTGAGTCGATGCGCCGCCCTTTCGGCCGTTGACCGGAACTCCCACTCCAGTCCAAAGGCCCGTCATGGCCCGCTACAATCCCAAGGAAACCGAGCCCAAATGGCGTAAGGCCTGGGCGGACGCCGACGCTTTCCGCGCGGTGATCGACCCCTCCAAGCCCAAGTACTACGTGCTCGAGATGTTCCCGTACCCGTCGGGACGCCTGCACATGGGCCATGTTCGCAACTATTCGCTGGGCGACGTGATCGCCCGCTTCAAGCGCGCCCGCGGCTTCTCCGTCCTGCATCCCATGGGCTGGGACGCCTTCGGCCTGCCCGCCGAGAACGCCGCCATGGAGCGCGGCGTCGACCCCAAGGGCTGGACCTACGACAACATCGCCCGGATGCGCAGCGAGCTGAAGGAGCTGGGCCTGTCGATCGACTGGTCCCGCGAGTTCGCCACCTGCGACCTGGCCTACTACGGCCAGCAGCAGGCGCTGTTCCTCGACCTCTATGAGCGCGGCCTGGTCTATCGCCGGGAGGGCCTGGTGAACTGGGACCCGGTCGACATGACCGTGCTGGCCAACGAGCAGGTGGTCGACGGGCGCGGCTGGCGCTCCGGCGCGGTGGTCGAGAAGCGCAAGCTGAACCAGTGGTTCTTCCGCATCACCGACTACGCCGACCAGCTGACCGACGATCTTCAGACCCTGGACCGCTGGCCCGAGAAGGTCCGGGTGATGCAGGAGAACTGGATCGGTCGCTCCAAAGGCCTGACCTTCTCCTTCAAGTTCGCCGCCGCCGCGCCCGCGGGCTTCGAGGACGGGCTGGAGGTCTACACCACCCGGCCGGACACCCTGTTCGGCGCCAGCTTCGTGGCCATCGCCGCCGACCACCCGCTGGCCCAGAAGGTGGCCGCGGCCGATCCCAAGGCCGCCGCCTTCATCGAAGAGTGCAAGAAGGGCGGCGCCTCCCAGGCCGAGATCGACACCGCCGAGAAGCTGGGCTTCGACACCGGCGTGCGCGTGCGCCACCCGTTCGACGAGAGCTGGGAGCTGCCGGTCTGGATCGCCAACTTCGTGCTGATGGACTATGGCGCCGGCGCCCTGTTCGGCTGCCCGGCCCACGACCAGCGCGACATCGACTTCGCCCGCAAGTACGGCCTGCCGGTGACCCCGGTGGTCCTGCCGCCGGGCGAGGATCCCGCGACCTTCGCGGTGGGTGACGAGGCCTACACGGGCCCCGGGGTGATCTACAATTCCAGGTTCCTGGACGGGATGGACATCGAGGCCGCCAAGGCCGCCGCGATCGCCAAGATCGAGGCCCTGGGCCAGGGCCACGGCGACACCGTCTTCCGCCTGCGCGACTGGGGCGTGGCGCGCCAGCGCGCCTGGGGCTGCCCGATCCCGGTGGTCCATTGCGACAAGGACGGGGTCGTGCCCCTGCCGAAG
>JAFEDM010000360.1 GCA_018241625.1 Pseudomonadota bacterium
CGTCCGGCCGGTGGCGAGACCGTGCGCTATTCGGCGAACGCGCCGCGTCCGACCGGTCCGCGCACCGGCCCCGGCGGTCCCCGTGGGCCGGGCGGCCCGCGCCTGGGCCCGTCGCCCCCGCCGGCCACGCCCGAGATCCAGCGCGCCACGCGCCAGGCGCCGCGTCCCGGCGGCGCAGCCCTCGACCGCCGTCCGGACGAGGACGAGCGTCGCCGCAGCAACGATCCCTCCAAGGCGATCAGCCGCGTCCGCGGCGCGCCGCAGCGGCGCGAAGGCCGCCTGACCATCCAGGCCGTGGCCGGGGATGACGAGGGCGCCGTCGATCGGATGCGCTCGCTCGCCTCGGTCCGCCGGGCCCGCGAGCGCGAGCGCGAAAAGCGCAAGGGCGGTGGCCAGGAGCAGGCCCGCGCGGCCCGCGAGGTGGTCATCCCCGACGTGATCACGGTCAGCGAGCTCGCCAACCGGATGGCGATCCGGGGCGCCGAGATCATCAAGTTCCTGATGCGTCAGGGCGTGATGCTGAAGATCAACGACGTCATCGACAACGACACCGCCGAGCTGGTGGCGACCGAGTTCGGTCACACCGTGAGGCGCGTCTCGGAAAGCGACGTCGAAGAGGGCTTCATCGGCGGCGAGGACGTGGACGATCACCTGCTGCCGCGGCCGCCGGTGGTCACCGTCATGGGCCACGTCGACCACGGCAAGACCTCGCTGCTCGACGCCCTGCGCTCCACCGACGTGGTGTCGGGCGAGCACGGCGGCATCACCCAGCACATCGGCGCCTATCAGGTCCGCCTGAAGGACGGCCAGCGGGTCACCTTCCTCGACACGCCGGGCCACGCGGCCTTCTCGGCGATGCGGATGCGCGGGGCCAATGTCACCGACATCGTGGTGCTGGTGGTGGCCGCCGACGACGGGGTCATGCCCCAGACGATCGAGGCCATCAATCACGCCAAGGCGGCCGGCGCGCCGATCATCGTGGCGATCAACAAGATCGATAAGCCCGACGCCGATCCGACCCGGGTGATCAACGAGCTGCTGCAGCACGAGATCGTGGTCGAAAGCCTGGGCGGCGACACCCAGGCGGTGGAGGTCTCCGCGACCCAGAAGCTGGGTCTCGACGATCTGATCGAGAACATCCTGCTGCAGGCCGAACTGCTCGATCTGAAGGCCAACCCCGACCGCACCGCCGACGGCGTGGTGATCGAGGCGAAGCTGGATCGCGGTCGCGGCGCCGTCTCGACCGTCCTGGTCAAGCGCGGCACCCTGAAGCGCGGCGACATCGTCGTGGCCGGCGCCAACTTCGGCCGGGTCCGCGCCCTGCTGAACGAACGCGAGGAACAGGTGAAGGAGGCGACGCCTTCGACGCCGGTGGAGATCCTGGGTCTCGACGGCACGCCCGATCCGGGCGAGCCCTTCGCGGTGGTGGAGAACGAGGCTCGCGCCCGCGAGCTGACCGAATA
Source organism: Pseudomonadota bacterium (assembly GCA_018241625.1). GTDB lineage: Bacteria > Pseudomonadota > Alphaproteobacteria > Caulobacterales > Caulobacteraceae > Phenylobacterium. The sequence continues at coordinate 1,464 of JAFEDM010000360.1, forward strand.
CCGTGTCCGCCTGAAGCGCGAGAAGGCCGGGGCTCCGGTCCAGGGCGCCTCGCTGGCCGACATGATGGCCAAGATCACCGACAAGAAGGTCAGTGAGCTGCCGGTCATCATCAAGGCCGACGTGCAGGGGTCCGCCGAAGCCATCGTGGGCAGCCTGGACAAGATCGCCACCGAGGAAGTGCGTGCGCGGATCATCCTGTCCGGCGCCGGCGCGATCAGCGAAAGCGACGTCATGCTGGCCAAGGGCGCCGGCTCGCCGATCCTTGGCTTCAACGTCCGCGCCTCGAAGCAGGCTCGCGACCTGGCCGAGCGCGAAGGCGTAGAGATCCGTTACTACGCGATCATTTACGACCTGATCGACGACATCAAAGGCGTGCTCTCGGGCATGCTGGCGCCGATCCAGCGCGAAACCTTCCTCGGCAACGCCGAGGTGCTGCAGGCCTTCGACATCTCCAAGGTCGGCCGCGTGGCGGGCTGCAAGGTCACCGAGGGCGTGGTCCGCAAGGGCGCCCGCGTCCGGATCGTTCGCGACAACGTGGTCATCCTGGAACTCGGCGTCCTGCAGACGCTCAAGCGGTTCAAGGACGAGGTCAACGAGGTGCAGTCCGGCCAGGAGTGCGGCATGGCCTTCCAGGGCTTCCAGGACATCAAGCCCGGCGACACCATCGAGTGCTTCAACCTCGAGGAGGTGAAGCGGAGCCTCTAAGCCGCCGCCTCATCGCCGAAACGATCAAGCCCCGGAGTTCCCTCCGGGGCTTTTTCGTGCGCGGCGCTGTGAGCCTGTGGCTGTTGGTGGCGCGCCGCCGACCGTTGGTCGCTTTTGCCGACCAAACCCGGCCCGCCCATGGAAGCGTCCCGGGAAAACGGGGGAAGCCCAAATGACGGCCGTGACTCACGACTTCGCCGCGCCGCGCTCGCGCGTGCTGACCGCCATCCTCGGCGCCGGCCTGACCGCCGGGGTCTTCGACTTCACCATCGCCTGCGTCGAGTCGGGCAAGCCGCCGCTGTTTATCGGCAAGGCCGTCGCCACCGGCTGGTTCGGCAAGGCGGCCTTCCAGGGCGGGCTCGACGTGTCGCTGATCGGCGTCGCCTCGCACTTTGCGATCATGCTCTGCTTCGCGGCGGCCTTCGTGCTGGCGTCGGTGCGCGAGCCGGCGCTCCGGCGCTGGTTCTTCATCGCCGGGCCGCTCTACGGCGCGGTGGTCTTCGACGTCATGCGTTTTGTCGTCATGCCGCTCTCGGCGGCCGGCTACGGCATGCCCAAGCCGCCGGTGCTGTTCGTCGAGGTCGCCGGCCACGTTTTCCTGGTGGGCCTGGTGATCGCCTCCTGGGCGCGGGCGATGCTGGGTCGGGCCTAACGTTTCAGCCGGGCCGTGAAGTCGCCGACTTCGCGCGTTATATCCGCCGTGCTGGAACACTGCGGAGACCCGGATGCGGACCTTCATCACCCTCATCGCCGCCGCGTTTGCGCTCAGCGCCTGCGCGACCGCCAACAAGCTGGGCGCGGCCAATGACGTCCATGCGCTGCTGGTCTCGATCCGCGACGACGACAAGCCCACCTTCAACCAGCACGTCGACCACGAGGCCCTGAAGGCCCAGATGCAGACGGTGATCGACGCCCAGATGGCGAAGAACAAGAACCTGAAGGGCCTGGCCTCGCTGCTAGGGCCCTCGACCCTCGACATCGCCGACGAACTGCTGGTCCAGCCGCGGACCTTCCGCCTGGTGGCCGAGCAGTACGGCTATCGCCGCGACACCCAGATTCCGGGCGCGATCGTCATCTCCCAGGCGCTGAAGACCCTGCCCGACGGCCGCGTCTGCGCCACGAAGAAGAAGGACGGTCCCTGCCTGCTGATGTTCACCAAGGAGCAGGGCGTTTGGAAGCTCTCCGGCTTCGAAGGCGACAGTTCGATGCTGCGCCTGAAGCTCTGATCGGCCTAAGCTCCCGCATCGGTTGGCGGGAGCGGGCATGGCCTACGAAGACGTCCTTTCGAGCTACGAGAAGTTCGAGTTCACCTACGGGCCCTGGACGCGGCCGGTCTATCGCAAGGGCTCCGGGCCGGCGGTCATCGTGATCCATGAGATGCCGGGGCTGCACCCGCTGGTCGTGCGCTTCGCCGACCGGGTGGCGGAGGCGGGGATGACGGTCTTCTGCCCCAGCCTGTTCGGCAAGCCGGGCAAGCCGGTGAGCCGCGGCTATGCCCTGACCACCATGCTGGGCGCGATCTGCATCCATCGCGAGTTCAACGTCTGGTCCAGCGACAAGTCGAGCCCGATCGTCGACTGGCTGCGGGCCCTGGCCCGCCAGGCGCACGCGGAGTGCGGCGGCAAGGGCGTGGGCGCGGTGGGCATGTGCTTCACCGGCGGCTTCGCGCTCGCCATGATGACCGAACCTGCGGTGGTGGCGCCGGTGCTGTCGCAGCCGTCGATGCCGGCGGTCGCGGGTTCGGAAAGGCGGGCCGCGGGGTTCGACGCCTCCCCGGCCGAGGTGGCCTGCGCGCGGCGGCGGTTCGACGAGGAGGGGCTCTCCCTGCTGGGCCTGCGCTACAAGAGCGATGTCCTGGTGCCCGACGCGCGCTGGGAGACCTACAAGCGGACGTTCGGCGACAAGTTCGAGTCCATCGAGCTCAGCGACGAGGATGCCGCGCCCGCGATGATCCCGCCGCACTCGGTGCTGACCCTGCATCTGAAGGAGGACGGACCGTCCAAGGCCGCCGAGCAGCGGACCATCCAGTTCTTCAAGGAGCGGACGGGCGCCTAGAGGGCCGCGGCGAGCAGGGCCACCGGGATCACCGTCCCGGCGATCAGCAGGGCCCACATGACGGCCTTTCGCTTGTGGTAGGCCAGCGCCATCCAGACGCCCAGCAGGGTGCTGACCGTCATGGCGATGGCGGCGATGACGAAGAACCACTTCACCGCCTCGGTGGCGGCCTTCGGCTGGGGCTTGGCCGGCTTGTCGGGCGCGGCCGCCATCGGCGGCGCGTCGCCCTTGGCCTTCGCCGCATCGCCATCGTCATGGCGCCGGCGTTCGCCGCCCTGGGCGCCGTCCGGCTTCTTCGGCCGGGCCGGCTTCACCGCGAAGACCGAGTCCTTGTGGGCCCGGGCCAGCTTCTGCAGCACCACGGGCGCGTCCGGCCGATCGGGGATGCGGAAGGTCTGGAAGGCGCCGGTGGCCGCGAAGAAGATCAGGCTCGGGGCCACGAAGACGCTCAGATAGACGTGGACCTGTCGGATCGCGTTCCAGGTCAGCGCGGGGTTCTTGCGCCTCGATTTGATGGCGGCGGTCTTCGGTTTGGCCACAGATATCCCCGACAGGTAGTTGCGACTAATTCGCAAGAGCGATTATCGTCGCCGTCGCCGGAGCGCAAGCCCCCGCAGGCCGGGCGGCTCAGCTGGCCGGCGCGGCGGCCTCGAAGGCATGGCGGAACTGCTGCAGCTCGTCCACGCCAATGTCGGAGACGGCGGCGAAACGCAGGCCGCCCTCGGTCCATTCGACCACGCTGTAACCATCGCGCCGGGCGACATGGTCACGCCCTGTGCGGGTTTCCGCCGGCCAGACGAAGAGGTTCACCGTGTGCAGCCGGCGCTTGTAGACGATGGCCGGCGTCACCCGCCCATCGAGATAGTCCAGCCGCCCGCCGACCAGCGGGAAGCCCTGGTCCGCGAGCTCGGGCGCGGGCGGGGCCACGTCCACCTTGCCGTTGAACCAGGGCCGGACCACGTGCTGGTTCGAGGTCTGGATGTCCACCAGATGATTGGCCAACAGGGAGCGGACGTGGCCGGCCACCAGCTGGCGGTCCAGACTGGCCTCGGTCATCTGTGGGATGGCGATGGTGAGCGCCAGCGCCGCCGCGATCAGGCCGCCGGCCCCCGCGCCGCCCGCCGCCCACCAGGCTCGGCGTACGGAACGAGGCGGGGGATGGGCGGCCGGCGCGGCCTCCTCGGCGATCATCGCCTCGATGTTGGCGCGCAGCCGCTCGGGCGCGCGGTGGGCCACGCCGGGCGTCGCCACCCGGTCGCGCAGGGAAAGCTGGCGTAGGTATTCGGCGTTGCAGGCCTCGCAGGTCTTCAGGTGCGCCTCGAAGGCCGCGGCGTTCACCGCGTCGAGCTCGCCGTCGAGCAGGCCATGCAGCAGTTGGGTCTTGTCGGGACAAGCGCTCATCGGCGCACCTCCTGCGCGGCCGGCGCGCCGCCGGCAAGGTCGCTCGGGGGCAAGAGCATGTCGGCCAGCATCTGCCGCGCGCGGGCCAGGCGCGACATGACGGTGCCGATGGGCGTGGCGGTGAGCGCGGCGATCTCCTTGTAGCTGAGCTCTTCCAGCTCGCGCAGGACCAGGGTCTCGCGGAACGGTTCGGGCAGCTCCTCGATCACCGCGCGGATCGCCTCGGCGTCCTTGCGGCGGATCAGCGCCGTCTCGGGGTCTTCCTGGTCGAGGTCGACCGCGTTGGCCAGCGCCTCGGCCTGGGTCTCGCTGAGCGTGCTCTCGCTCACCACCCGCGCCGCGCCGCCCTGGCCGGCCGCCCAGTTCAGAAAGCAGTTGCGCACGATGGCGAACAGCCAGGCCTTGGCGGAGCCGCCTCTCCAGGTCGGGAAGGCGCGGAAGGCGCGCAGGAAGGCCTCCTGCACGATGTCCTCGGCGACCGTGGCGTCGCGGCTCAGGTAGCGGGCGAAGTTGTAGGCGGCGTCCAGGTGCGGCAGCACCGTCTCGCGGAACTGGCGCGCCGGATCGGACCCCGCCGCCGAAGCGGGCGGGGTCTGGCGGCTGGTCACCAGTCGCGGTCGGAAGAACGGCCTGCGCTCGCCCAAGTCCGGCGTCTCCTAGCCCGCCTTCACGATGACCTTGCCGGTCATGTGCGGGTGCAGGCCACAGAAGTAGCCGTACTCGCCCGGCTTGGTGAAGGTGAAGGAGAACTTCTCGTCGGTGTCGAGCACCTTGGAGCGGAAGCTCTTGTCGTCGGCGACGATGTTGTGGGGGATGTCGTCCTCGTTCACCCAGGTGACCGTGGTCCCCGGCGCGACGGTGATCGCCGCCGGGCCGAAGACGAAGTTGTCGATCTTCACGGTGACGGGCGCCGACGCCGGCGCGGCGGCGGCGGCCAGGACCGGCAGCAGGGCGGCCGGCATGAAGCCGAAGGTCAGCGCGAGCGCCAGGTGCATCGCAAGGGGCGACCTTGCGGCGGGAAGCTTTGGCATTGTGGGGTTCCTGATGGGTCGGTCTAGGCCAGGGTGTCGTCGACCAGGGCGATGTCGTGCTTGCCGTGCACGACGCTGGCGGTGGTGATCCCCAGCATCGAATGCAACTGCTCGGTCGGGACCTTCAGCGGGCCCGGCGACGGCCCCTGACCACCCACCGGCTGCGGGAAAGCGGTGGACCGTGCGGTGTGGAAGGCGACGTTGCCCTCCACCTTCTGGGTGATCTGGTGGATGTGGCCGTTCAGCACGGTCACCGAGCCGAACCGCTTCAGGTAGCTGAGCGCCTGGGCCGCGTCGTCCGTGCCCCAGCCCCAGTCGGCGTAGACCGTCCAGAGCGGGATGTGGGCGAAGACCACGATCGGCTGCGACGCCGGCCGGTGCGCCAGGTCGCGCTCCAGCCATTCCAGCTGGTCGCCGCCCAGGCTGCCCATGCCGCCCGGCTTCAGGTTGGCCACATTGATCAGGCCAACGAAGTGCACGCCCTTGTGGTCGAAGCTGTACCAGCCCTGGCCCTGGGTCCCCTTGCCGAAGCGGCCGAGGTAGGCCTTGCCTTGGCCCTCATCCAGCATGTCGTGCTCGCCGGGCACGTGGAACACCGGCAGGCGGGTGGCCTTGATGATCTGGTCGGCGTCGTCGAACTCCTGGTCCTTCGACAGCTGAGTGATGTCGCCGGTGTGGATGATGAAGTCCGGCTTCTTCGGCAGGGCCAGGATCTTGCCGACCGCTTCCTTGTAGGTGGCCGCGGCGTCCGGGTTCGCGGGCTTGTTGAAGCCGACGTGGCTGTCGCTGACCTGCAGGAAGGTGAAGCTGGCGGCCTTCGCGGGCGCGCCGATCGCCTGGTCCAGGCCGATCGAGCTCATGACGCCGCCGCTGACGCTGTAGAGCGCACCCGCGCCGGCCCAGCCGCCCATGCACTTGAGGAAGCCGCGCCGGTCGGCGCCCGCCTTGGGGCCGCTGTGGTCGTGATGGTCCATGTGAGACTCCGTAGGTTTCGGGGAGAAGACCGGCGGCCTGGGCGGTTTATTCCCGGCCGCCGCGCGAAGCGGGGCTTGAGGGGGCGCCGAAGGGCTTGGACGCCCCCTCGCGCCCAGGCCCGCCGCTGACGAGGGATAGGCGGCGGACGAGGACGGATCAGTTGTTGCGGGCGGTCGGGATCATCGAGCTCAGCACGCCGTCGCGGCGCACCAGGCCGTGGAACAGCGCCGCGCCCACGTGCAGAACCAGCAGGCCGATCAGGAGGTCGGCGGTCAGCTCGTGGACGCTGTGGAACAGGCTGAGCGTCGCCTTGTCGCGCGCCATCAGCTTGGGGACCTCGAGGCCGAACAGCACGAAGGGCTTGCCGCGCGCCAGGCTCTGCGCGAGGCCGGTCATCGGCTGGAGCGCCAGCACGGCATAGAGCGCCGCCTCGTTGAGCAGGGCCGCGATCCGCTGCGGCGGCGGCAGGTCGGCGGGCAGCGGCGGGCGGCTCGCGAACCGCAGCCGCCAAGCCAGCCGCGCCAGGGTCACGACCCACAGCGCCACGCCCAGGGAACGATGGACGGCGAGCATCCGCTGCGCCCCGGCCGCGTCCGCGGCCAGGCCGATCGACCAGGCGCTGGCGAACATCCAGAGGACCAGCAGAACCGTGGTCCAATGGAAGGCCATGCTGATCTGGTCGAAGCGCGGATGGCTGCGGACCAGGGGTTCGGCGGGGCGGATGGACAAGGCGGTCATGGCGGGCTCCGGTGGCGGGCTTTGCCGTCCTGACCGCCGGCCGCGGCGGTTTATTCCCGAAGACGCGGTTCCGCCGGGACTCGACTTCCTGAGCGCTCGCGCCTAGAAGCCCGCCCTTCCCCTGCGTCGGCGCGTCCGATCCGCGTCCCAGGCCGATTTAGAGAACCGATGAAACGTCATTCCCAACCCGCCCACGCCGGGCCCTCGCAGCGGCAGTTGCGCGCGGGCGAGCTGATGCGCCACGCCCTGGTCGACATCCTGCGCGAGGAGGACATCAACGACGACGCCCTGAAAGGCGTCTCGGTGACCGTCACCGAGGTGCGGATGAGCCCCGACCTGCGCCACGCCACGGTGTTCATCGAGCCCCTGGGCGGTGAGCACGCGGCGGACGTGGTGGCCGGCCTGAACCGCCACGCGAAGTTCCTGCGCGGCCGGCTGGGCCACGCCATCGACATGAAGTTCACGCCCGACCTGAAGTTCATCCACGACGAGACCTTCGACACCGCCAGCCACATGAACCGGCTGTTCGAGGATCCGCGCGTGGCTCAGGACCTGCAGCCCCAGCCGCCTTCGGACAGCTGGAAAGACGAAGACTGATGGGCCGCCGCCGCAAGGGCGACGCGGTGTCCGGCTGGATCTGCCTCGACAAGCCCTACGACCTGACGTCCACCCATGCGGTTTCCCGCGTGCGCCGCATCTTCAACGCCCAGAAGGCGGGCCACGCCGGCACGCTGGACCCGCTGGCCACCGGCATCCTGCCCATCGCGCTCGGCGAGGCGACCAAGACGGTCCCCTACCTGGTGGACGCCGACAAGGCCTACCGCTTCACCATCGCCTGGGGCCGGTCCACCGCCACCTGCGACCGTGAGGGCGAGACGATCGCCGAGAGCGACGTGCGGCCGACCGTTGCGGAGGTCGAGGCCGCGCTGCCCGATTTCGTGGGCGAGATCAGCCAGGTTCCGCCGGCCTATTCGGCGATCAAGGTCGATGGCGAACGCGCCTACGACCTGGCCCGCGCCGGCGAGACGGTGGAGCTGGCGGCGCGTCAGGTCGCCATCCATTCGGCGCGGATCGTCGAGGCGCCGGACGCCGACCACGTCACCCTCGAGATCGCGTGCGGCAAGGGCACCTATGTCCGCGCCCTGGCCCGCGATCTGGCCGAAACGCTCGGCGCCTGCGGTCATGTCGCCGCGCTTCGCCGCACCCGCGTGGGACGCTTTGACGAGGCGTCCGCTGTAACGCTGGAATTCCTTGAGGATTTAGGGCATAAGGCCCGCCAGTCGGAGCTATTGCTTCCGGTCGAGACCGCCCTGGACGACATCCCGGAGCTGGCCGTGACCGCCGAAGACGCTTTCCGGCTGAAGCAGGGACGGCCGATCGTTCTCGTTCCCCGACAGGTAGAAGCCGTGAAAGCCAGGCTCAAGCCCGGCTCTCGCACCGTTTCAGCCATGGCGGGCGGAGTGATCGTCGCCCTCTGCGAGATGCGCGCTGGCCGGCTCGAACCGGCGCGGGTCTTTCATCTGGAACAGAGCGGAGACTAACCGATGTCGATCACTGCCAGCCGCAAGGCCGAGGTCATCAAGCAACACGCCCGTGGCGAAGCCGACACCGGCAGCGCCGAGGTGCAGGTCGCGATCATGTCCGAACGGATCGCCAACCTCACCGAGCACTTCAAGACCCACAAGAAGGACAACCACTCGCGCCGCGGCCTGCTGAAGCTGGTCTCTGCGCGCCGTAGCCTTCTGGACCACCTGAAGAAGTCCGACGCGGACCGCTACCAGAAGCTCATCGAGACCCTGGGCCTGCGCCGCTAAGAGAACGATCCCGCCGCTCCCCCGCGACAGGCCGGGGGATCGATGCGGCATTGGGGGCCCCTGACCACGGATTGACCGGGTCCGGGGCCGCCGCACACGCCGAGGGCTTATAGGAAGTCCTCTTCGCCTGTTCAGCTAGGAGAGGCCTTCGGAATCCCGAGCACCTGTCCGCCCCCGCCGGGAATGCGCCCGCGGGATGAGAAAGAAACCGAAATGTTCGATATCAAACGCAAGACGATCGAGTGGGGCGGCAAGACGCTCACGCTCGAAACCGGCCGCATGGCCCGACAGGCCGACGGTTCGGTCCTGGCCACCTACGGCGAGACCATGGTGCTGGCCACCGCCGTCTACGCCAAGAGCGCGAAGCCCGGTCAGGACTTCTTCCCGCTCACAGTGAACTATCAGGAGAAGTTCTACGCCGCGGGCAAGATCCCGGGCAGCTTCCCCCGCCGTGAAGCGGCTCCGAGCCAGAAGGAAACCCTCACCAGCCGCCTGATCGACCGTCCGATCCGCCCGCTGTTCGTGAAGGGCTTCAAGAACGAGGTCCAGGTGGTCTGCACCGTGCTGGCGCACGACCTGGAGAACGATCCCGACATCGTGGCCATGGTCGCCGCCTCCGCCGCCCTGACGCTCAGCGGCGCGCCCTTCATGGGCCCGATCGCCGGCGCCCGCGTCGGCCACGTCAATGGCGAGTACGTCCTCAACCCGACCCTCGACGAGATGAAGGACAGCCGGATGGACCTGGTGGTCGCCGGCACCGAGGACGCGATCATGATGGTCGAGTCCGAAATCCAGGAAATGTCGGAAGACGAGGTTCTGAAGGGCGTGATGTTCGCCCACGCCGGCATGCAGCCGGTGATCCAGGCGATCATCGAACTGGCCGAGCACGCCGCGAAGGAGCCCTTCGACTTCACGCCGGACGACACCGACGCCCTGCAGGCCGAGATGAAGAAGCTGGTGGGCAAAGACCTTGCCGCCGCCTTCAAGATCCCGGCGAAGCTGGAGCGCCAGGACGCGGTGGGCGCGGCCAAGGACAAGGCCGTCGGCCACTTCCTGAAGACCGAAGCCAATCCCGAGGGCTACGCGGCCGACAAGATCGGCGCGGTGTTCAAGGACCTGGAAGCCGACGTCGTCCGCCGCAACATCCTGGACACCGGCGTGCGTATCGACGGCCGCAAGGTCGATCAGGTCCGCCAGATCGTCTCGGAAGTGGGCGTGCTCAGCCGCGCTCACGGCTCGGCGCTGTTCACCCGCGGCGAGACCCAGGCCCTGGTGGTCGCCACCCTGGGCACCGGCGACGACGAGCAGCTGATCGACGCCCTCGAGGGCAAGTACTACGAGAAGTTCATGCTGCACTATAACTTCCCGCCGTTCTCGGTCGGGGAGACGGGCCGCATGGGCGCGCCGGGCCGCCGCGAAGTCGGCCACGGCAAGCTGGCCTGGCGGGCGATCCGCCCGATGCTGCCGGCCTATGACGAGTTCCCCTACACGATCCGCCTGGTCTCGGAGATCTTCGAGTCCAATGGTTCGTCGTCGATGGCCTCGGTCTGCGGCTCCTCGCTGGCCCTGATGGACGCCGGTGTGCCCCTGAAGAAGCCGGTCTCCGGCATCGCCATGGGCCTGATCCTGGAAAAGGACGGCTTCGCCGTCCTCAGCGACATCCTGGGCGACGAAGACCACCTCGGCGACATGGACTTCAAGGTCGCCGGCACCGCCGACGGCATCACCTCGCTGCAGATGGACATCAAGATCACCGGCATCACCGAGGCGATCATGAAGCAGGCGCTCGCCCAGGCGAAGGGCGGCCGCGAGCACATCCTGAACGAGATGAACAAGGCCATGGAGGCGCCCCGCGCCGAGCTGGGCGAGTTCGCGCCGAAGATCGAGACCATCAAGATCCCGGTGGACAAGATCCGCGAAGTGATCGGCTCGGGCGGCAAGGTGATCCGCGAGATCACCGCCGAAACCGGCGCCAAGGTCGACATCGGCGAAGACGGCACGATCAAGATCGCGGCCGCCGACCAGGCTAAGATCGACGCCGCCAAGGAGTGGATCAAGTCGATCGCCTCCGAACCGGAGATCGGCCAGATCTACAACGGCAAGGTCGTGAAGATCGTCGACTTCGGCGCCTTCGTGAACTTCTTCGGCGCCAAGGACGGCCTGGTCCACGTGAGCCAGATCGCCAACGAGCGCGTGAACAAGGTCTCGGACGTGCTGACCGAGGGCCAGACCGTGAAGGTCAAGCTCCTGGGCTTCGACGACCGCGGCAAGACCCGGCTGTCGATGAAGGTCGTCGACCAGGAGACCGGCGAGGACCTGTCGGCCAAGACCGAAAAGGCCGAGGAGCCGGCGGAGGCTTAAGCTTCCCCCGATCCAAGCCGAACATGACGAGGGCCGTCGCAGCGATGCGGCGGCCCTTTTCGTTGGGGAGGTCGCGGAGCAGGCTGTGGTGTTGCCGATAGCTGGAAACTGGGTACGGCCAAGTTAGGCTGACCCCATGGCTCTCCACCCTGACGTACAGGCCCTCTCTTTGGCTATGCACGATCTCGAAGACTTCTTGCTCGGACAGAACCAGTCCGGATGGGCCGAGAAGGTCGGCCAGTCTGTCCGCCTCGTCGATCAATCCGACGCGAATGGCCTTAGGCAGTTCCTAGGATTTTTCGGAGGGATGGGGTCGCTGAACGACCTCGTCCTCTGGCGAGACGGTGATCCGCTACAAGCGGAGAACGATCAGCTGGACGGACTTCGTTCGCGGGCTTGGACGATCGCAGACCGCCTCGCCAGAGAAATTCGCTAGCCGTCCGCTGGGCGTCGCCCCGACGCCACCGCGCCTTAAATCTCATGGTTGATGCGAGCCTTTGGGCCTTGGCTTGTCAAGGACGCGCCTTTGGCGCGCCGCGAGGCGGCCGGCTCCGCCGGTCCTTGAGAAGCCAAGGCCCAAAGGCAGACATGGCTGCCATGAGAACTAGGCCGCAGCCTGCCCGCCTGGCGTCCTACGCCCCTTGCCGGAGCCGGAGCCGGAGCCGGAGCCGGAGCCGGAGCCGGAGCCGGCGGAACGCCAACATCCGCCCGACGCCGCTTTCCGCCCTCGCCCGCCCAGGCTAGGCTAAGGGTCCTCGACGCCGGAGATTTCCGCCATGGCGAAGCTCGTCTTCGGCTTGCAGCAGTCGCTGGATGGCTACGTCGACCACATGGCGCTGGGCCCGCCGGCGCCTGGGCTGTTTCAACACTTCTTCGAGCGCGTGCTTGGGCTCGCCGGGAGTATCTATGGTCGCCGCACATACGAGATCATGC
>JAFEDM010000361.1 GCA_018241625.1 Pseudomonadota bacterium
GAACATGTGCGGGGTGATCAGGTCCTTCATCTTCTCGACCATGCCGCGGCCGCGGGCCTCGGCGCGGTCGCGGTGGACCAGCATGCTGAGCGCGTCCACCGGCTCGGAATTGACCAGGATCGACATCTTCACCAGGTCGCCGACCCGATAGTCCTCGATCTGGTAGTCGAACGAGGCATAGCCCTTCGAGACGCTCTTCAACCGATCGTAGAAGTCGAACACCACCTCGTTCAGCGGCAGGTCGTAGACCACCAGGGCGCGGGAGCCGACATAGCTCAGCTCGCGCTGTACGCCGCGACGGTCCTGGCAGAGCTTGATCACGCTGCCCAGGTATTCGTCCGGGGTCAGGATGGTGGCCTTGATCCAGGGCTCGGCGATGGAGGCGACCTTCACCGGGTCCGGCATGTCGGCCGGATTGTGCAGCTCGATCTCCGAGCCGTCGGTCAGGCCGATGCGATAGACCACGCTGGGCGCGGTGGCGATTAGGTCGAGGTCGAACTCGCGCGACAGGCGCTCCTGGATGATCTCCAGGTGCAGCAACCCTAAGAACCCGCAGCGGAAGCCGAAGCCGAGGGCCGCGCTGGTCTCCATCTCGTAGCTGAACGAGGCGTCGTTCAGGCGCAGGCGCCCGATCGCGGCGCGCAGGTCCTCGAAGTCGGCGGCGTCCACCGGGAACAGGCCGCAGAACACCACCGGCTGCACCTCGCGGAAGCCGGGCAGGGGCGCGGCGGCCGGGCGGCGCTCGTCGGTGATGGTGTCGCCGACCGCGGCGTGGGCGACTTCCTTGATCTGGGCGGTGATGAAGCCCACCTCGCCGGGCCCCAGCTCGGCCACCTCGGTGCGCTTGGGCGTGAAGACGCCGATCCGGTCGATCTGGTAGTCGGCGCCGGTCTGCATCATGTGGATTTTCTGGCCGGCCTTCAGCGTGCCGTCGATCACCCGCACCAGCACGATCACGCCGAGGTAGGCGTCGTACCAGGCGTCGACCAGCAGGGCCTTCAGGGGCGCGTCGCGGTCGCCCTTCGGCGGCGGCAGGCGCTTCACGATGGCCTCCAGCACCTCGTGGATGCCGACGCCGGTCTTGGCCGAGCACTCGACGGCGTCGGAGGCGTCGAGGCCGATCACGTCCTCGATCTGCTGACGCACACGCGCCGGATCGGCGGCCGGCAGGTCGATCTTGTTAAGGACGGGGACGATCTCGTGGTTGTTGTCGATGGCCTGGTAGACGTTGGCCAGGGTCTGGGCCTCCACGCCCTGGGAGGCGTCCACCACCAGGATCGAGCCCTCGCAGGCGGCGAGCGAGCGGGAGACCTCATAGGCGAAGTCCACGTGCCCGGGCGTATCCATCAGGTTCAGGACATAGGTCTCGCCGTCGTCGGCCTTGTAGGTCAGCCGGACGGTCTGGGCCTTGATGGTGATCCCGCGCTCGCGCTCGATCTCCATGTTGTCCAGGACCTGCTCGGTCATCTCGCGCTGGGTCAGCGCGCCGGTCTCCTGGATCAGCCGGTCGGAGAGTGTGGATTTCCCGTGGTCGATGTGGGCGACAATCGAGAAGTTGCGGATGTGGTCGAGAGGCGTCGTCATGTGCGGGCGAGCGTCTAGCACATCCGCGTGAGATCGCGACATCCGCGCGCTTGTCGCCGTCGAAACACGGTTAATCCACCGTTAAGGCGACACATTCCATTCAGACTCTGGGCGGAGCTGAAACGCGCGGAACCACGGAGGAATTGCGCCCATGGATCGTCGGACCCTTATCGTCTCGGGGCTTCTCAGCCTGGGGGCGTCCGGCCTTGCGCGAGCGCAGCAGGCGAGCCAGCTGCCGCCGGCCCAGCCGCGCACGGGCGCGCTCGAGCCGCCGCCGCCGAACACCACGCCGGCCTATCCGACGCGGGGCGGCAACCCGGATTACCGGGATCAGGACGCCCGCGGGCAGAGCGATCCCTACAACCGCCCGCCGGGCGGCCAGCAGACCTATTCCGAGGACGAGATCGTCCATTCGGTCTCCGACTTCCTGGGCGTGACCGCCGAGTCGGCGGGCGGCGCGGTGGAGCGGATCTTCAAGAACAACGGCCGGCCCACCGGCTACATTGCGGGCGAAGAGGGTTCCGGCGCCATCGGCGCGGGCCTGCGCTATGGCCGCGGCCTGCTCTACATGAAGGGCCGCCAGCCGGTGGAGGTGTTCTGGCAGGGCCCCTCGTTCGGCTGGGACTTCGGCGGAAACGCGTCGCGCGTCTTCACCCTCTGCTATTCGCTCGAGGACCCGCGCGACATCTACCAGCGGTTCCCCGGCGTGGACGGCTCGGCCTACTTCATCGGCGGCCTGGGCGTGAACTACCAGCGCGCCAACGACATCACCCTGGCGCCGATCCGCGCAGGCGTGGGCTTCCGCCTGGGCGCCTCGGTCGGCTACCTGGCCTACACCCGCAAGCGCAACATCCTGCCGTTCTAGCTTCCTTTCCCGCTGAAAGCGGGAGAGGGGGACCGCTCGCCGAAGAGCGAGTGGTGGAGAGGGAGAGCCTCCTTCACGACCTGTCGGCGAGCGGTCCCCCTTTCCCACAAGTGGGAAAGGAAGATCTAGCCGCGCAGCTTCGCGCCTACGGCCTTTTCGGCCGCCGCGACGATCCGGGCCGACAGGGCCTCGATCTCGGCGTCGGTCAGGGTCTTCTCGGTCGGCTGGACGGTGACCTCCACGGCGACGGACTTCTGCCCCTCCGGCACGCCCTTGCCCTGGTAGACGTCGAAGACGCGGGCGTCGGCGATCAGCGCCTTGTCGACGCCCAGGATCGGCCGCACCAGCTCGCCGGCCGGCGTCGCGGCGTCCACCAGGAAGGCGAAGTCGCGGGAAAGCGGCATGAGCGGCGAAAGGGTGAGCGCCGACTTGGTCTTGGTCGGCTTCTTCTTGGGTTCCGGGATCGCGCCCAGGTCCAGCTCGAAGGCCAGCATCGGGCCCTCGGCGTCCAGCGCCTTGAGGATCGCCGGGTGCAGCTCGCCGAACTCGGCCACCACGGTCTTCGGGCCGAGCTGCAGGCGCGCGGAACGGCCCGGATGCCACCAGGGCGAGGTCGAACCTTGCGCCACCTGCAGGTTGGGCGCGCCCATCTCGTCCAGCAGGGCCATCAGGTCGGCCTTCAGGGCGAACAGGGCGTCGGGGCCGCCACCGGCCCAGCTGCGCGGGGCGTGCGGCGCGAGCAGGGCGGCCACGATGGTGCGTTGGTCGCCCGGCTGGTCGCCGTCGAACACCGGACCCACCTCGAACAGGGCCGCGTCGGCGAAGCCGTGGCGGGCGTTGCGCGCCGCCGCCTCGATCAGGTTCGGCAGCACCGAGGGGCGCATGCAGGCCAGGTCCGCCGCGATCGGGTTGGTGAGCACCAGCTTGGGATCGCCGCCGCCGAACAGCTTCGCCCAGTCGGTGCGCATGAAGCTCCAGGTCACCGATTCTGCATAGCCGCGCGCGGCCATGGCGCGGCGCGCGTTGCGCATCCGCTGCTGGCGCACGGTCAGCACGCCGCCGGCCGGGCGCGGCATCTCCGGCAGGGCCTCGGCCGGCAGGGCGTCGAAGCCCTCGATGCGGGCCACTTCCTCGACGAGGTCGGCCTTGCCTTCCACATCGCGCCGCCAGGTCGGCGGCTGGACCTGGTCGCCGGAGAG
The DNA here is from genome assembly GCA_018241625.1 of Pseudomonadota bacterium. Lineage (GTDB taxonomy): Bacteria > Pseudomonadota > Alphaproteobacteria > Caulobacterales > Caulobacteraceae > Phenylobacterium. The sequence continues at coordinate 3,649 of JAFEDM010000361.1, forward strand.
CGTGAAGCCCAGGGCGGTGAGGATGGCGTCGATCTTCGCCGTCGACACGTCGAGGCCGGACAGCTTCTTCACGTAGGACCGGTCGAAGGCGAAAGCCGCCGGTGGCGCGGGTTCGGCGCCGGCCACGCAGACCTCGCAGGCCTCGCCGCCGCAGAGCTCCAGGATCAGCTTGGTGGCCAGCTCCAGGCCGGCGACCACGAAGCCGGTGTCGACCCCGCGCGCGAACCGGTACTGTGCGTCGGAGGTCAGGCCCAGGGTTCGGCCGGTCTGGGCCGTGCGGATCGGGTCGAAGTAGGCGCTTTCCACGAAGACGTCGGTGGTGGTCTCGCTGACCTTGGTGCTTTCGCCGCCCATCACGCCACCCAGGCCGATGGCCCCGGAGGCGTCGGCGATCACGCAGATCTCCGGGCCGGCGTCATAGGTCTTGCCGTCCAGGGCCTCGAGCTTTTCGCCCTCGCGGCCCAGGCGCGCCTCGATGACGTCGCCCGACAGCTTGGCGGCGTCATAGACGTGCAGCGGCCGGCAGCGGTCGTAGGACATCAGGTTGGTGATATCGACCAACGCGCTGATGGGTCGGAGGCCGACGGAGAGCAGCTTGCGCTGCAGCCAGTCCGGCGAGGGGCCGTTCTTCACGCCCTTGATCAGGCGACCGGCGAACATCGGGCAGGCGTCGCCGTCCACCCGGATTTCGCGGGTCGTGGGGCCCTTGCCGGCCACCGGGGCCACCGAGACGTCCTTGAGCTTGCCGAGCCCGGCGGCCGCCAGGTCGCGGGCGATGCCGACCACACCCAGCCAGTCGGGCCGGTTGGGCGTCACCTCGAAGTCGATGACGGCCTCCAGGCCGAAGGCCTCCGCCGCCGGCGTCCCGACCGCCAGGGCGCCGTCCAGCTCGACGATGCCGTCGGACTCCTCGGCCACCTCCAGCTCGCGGGCCGAGCAAAGCATGCCGTTGGAGACCACGCCGCGCACCGGCCGCGCCTCCAGGGTAATGCCGCTGCCGGGCACATAGGCGCCCAGCGGGGCGTAGATGGTCGTCAGCCCCGCCCGCGCATTGGGCGCGCCGCAGACGATCTCCTTGCGGCCGTCGACAGTGTCGACCTGGCAGACCCGCAGGCGGTCGGCGTTGGGGTGCTGCACCGCCTCGACGATCTTCGCCACGGAGAAGGCCGCAAGCTTCGTGCCCGGGTCCTCCACGTGCTCGACCTCCAGGCCGGCCATGGTCATGGCGTCGACGACCTCGGCGACGGAGGCGGTCGTGTCCAGGTGCTCCTTGAGCCAGGAGAGGGTGAACTTCATCGGGTCCTCTCCCTCAGCTCAGGCCGGTGGATGCGTTGGGCATGGCGAAGGGCGAGAAGCCATAGTGCTCCAGCCAGCGCACGTCGCTCGCGAACATGTCGCGCAGGTCGGGCATGCCGTACTTCAGGGTGCCCAGCCGGTCGATGCCGAAGCCGAAGGCGAAGCCCTGCCAGACGTCGGGGTCGAGGCCGCAGTTGCGCAGGACGTTCGGGTGCACCATCCCGCAGCCGACGATCTCCAGCCAGTCGGTCCCCTGGCCGATCTTGACCTCGTTGCCCGAGCGGTCGCAGCGCACGTCCATCTCGGCGCTGGGCTCGGTGAACGGGAAGTGGTGCGGCCGGAAGCGGGTCTCGACCACCGGGGTCTCGAAGAAGCGGGCGATGAACTGGTCCAGGGTCCACTTCAGGTGGCCCATGTGGATGTTCCGGTCGATCACCAGGCCTTCCATCTGGTGGAACATCGGCGTGTGGGTCGCGTCCGAGTCCGAGCGATAGGTGCGGCCAGGCACGATGATGCGGATCGGCGGCTCCTGCCCGTTGGCGATCCAGCCGGGCAGCTTCTCGTTGGTCCGCTGCATGGTGCGGATCTGCACCGGACTGGTGTGGGTGCGCAGCACCTTGCGCTCGCCGTTCTCGTCCTCCGGCAGCCAGAAGGTGTCGTGCATCTCCCGCGCCGGATGCTTGGGCGGGAAGTTCAGCGCCGTGAAGTTGTGGAAGTCGTCCTCGATGTCCGGGCCTTCCGCCAGGCCGAAGCCCATCTCGGCGAAGATGGCGATCATCTCGTCCAGCACCTGCATGGTGGGATGGACGCGGCCGCGGCGCTCAGGCGGCGGCGGCAGGGTCAGGTCGACCCGCTCGGCCGCCAGCTTGGCGTCGAGTTCGGCGCCTTCCAGCGCCGCCTTCTTCTCGGCGATCGCCGCGCCGATCCGGTCGCGCAGGCCATTGATCAGCGGCCCGCGTTCGCGCCGCTCGTCGGGGCTCATGGACCCCAGGGTCTTCAGCAGCTCGGAGATCGAGCCGGACTTGCCGAGCGCGGCCACGCGCACGGCTTCCAGGGCGGCCAGGTCGGCGGCGCTGGCGATTGACGCGGAGAGGTCCGCTTCAAGTTGCGAAAGGTCGGTCATTTGGATGCGGTTCTTAGAGGGGCTGAGGCGAGAGGGAAACCCGCTCCTCCCATGTCCCGAAGAGGACGGGGGAGGTGTCAGCGAAGCTGACGGAGGGGGTGACGCCCGGATGGCCCGTCTGCGCCCCCTCCGGCCCTTCGGGCCACCTCCCCCGAAGTGGTCCCTTCGGGGGAGGAGCGAAGCGCAGCAAAAAGCCCTCCGGCGGTTCGGCCGAAGGGCTTCTTGAACTCAGCAGGGGCTTGGAGCCCCACGCGATCAAGCCAGCGCGGCGCGAACCTTGTCGGCGATGGCCTTGAAAGCGGTCGGATCGTTGCCCGCGATATCCGCGAGGACCTTGCGGTCCATCTCGATCCCGGCCTTCTCAAGGCCGTGGATAAATCGGGCGTAGGTCAGGCCTTCGACGCGGGCGGCCGCGTTGATGCGCTGGATCCACAGCGAGCGGAACTGACGCTTGCGGACCTTGCGGTCGCGGTAGGCGTACTGGCCGGCTTTGTCCACCGCGGCCTTGGCCGTGCGGATGGTGTTCTTGCGGCGCCCGTAGAAGCCCTTGGCTTGCTCCAGGACCTTCTTGTGCTTGGCGTGGGCGACAACGCCCCTCTTCACGCGTGCCATCTGTCAGAACTCCTGGATTAAAGGCCGTAGGGCAGGAAGAGCTTGATGATCTTGGCGTCGGCCTCGCTCATCACCTTCGTGCCACGGTTCTGACGGATGTACTTGGCGTTGTGGGACAGGAGGCGGTGGCGCTTGCCAGCCACACCGGCCTTGATCTTCCCAGACGCCGTCAGCTTGAAGCGCTTCTTCACGCCCGACTTGGTCTTCAGTTTCGGCATTTCACTGCGGAGCCCGGAAGCCCCGTCCTCTGGTGTATTGATGAGCCGCCCTGGCATGCCATGGGCCAGGCCGCTCCGAAGGGGCGGGCTAATACGCGAAAGGGGCGGGGAAGGCAAGGCGAGTGAAGCCGCTTAGCCAAACCACCCAAACGGCGTCACGAGGCAGGCGAATATGCATACGCACATGATGGCAACGTTCAACGTGAAGCTCGCCCAAAACAGCCGCGGTTGAGTTGCTCGATCCGCGAACGAGTATTTCATCCAGGATTTTCCAGTGCGGAGGGAGCTTCGAACCTCATAGGCGAATATGACCGCCACACCGCCGAAGATCATTTCGCCGAGGATCAGAGCTCCCACCAGCCACCTCCTTGGTCGCAGGCCGTCCATCGGACAGGACCAGCCATAGATCTCATGGCGGCCAGTTTGCCTTGGCCTCTCGGCAACTCAAGGACTGGCGAAGCCAGCCGCTCCGCGGCGCGCCGAGGCGCGTCCTTGACTTGCCGAGAGGCCAAGGCTCGCATCTGCCGTGAGATTTAAGGCGCGGAAGCATCTCGCGATGCGTCGCTCTCTCACTCGGTGTCATCCCGGTTTCGCCGCAGGCGAAGACCGGGACCCATAGCCTCCGTGTCGCTGGGCGAAGCGCACCGTCGCCGCCGCGATCATTCCTGCATCTCGGAGTCTATGGGTCCCGGATAAGCCGCTGCGCGGCTTTCCGGGATGACACCCCCGTGAGGACGCCTCACGCCACCAGATGCACCCGCTGCCGCACCTGCCCGGCGAAGAACAGCCCGGGCAGGATCAGGAGCGCGGCGAAGGCGAAGGGCGCGCCCGGCGCGACAGCCGAGAACAGCTGGCCCGCCAGCACCGGCCCGCCGATCCGCGCCAGCGCCATGCCGCTCATGTTCAGCCCCAGCATCTCGCCCTGCCGGTTGGGCGGCGCGGCCTGGGAGATCAAGGCCGTCAGGTTCGGGAAGCAGATCGACTGGCCGATGCAGACGAGGGCGAAGCCCGCGATCGCCACCTCCCAGACCGGCGACAGGCCCTGGGTCACCAGGCCCAGCCCCATGAACACCAGGTCGCCGGTGAGTGTCCTGGCCTCGCCGAACTGGCGCACCAGCCGGCCGGACAGGTAGCCCTGACAGAACGAGCCCAGCAGGCCGATGCCCATGAACGCCAGGCCGATCTCCTTCGGCCCCCAGCCGAACCGCGCCTGGGTCCACAGGCCATAGGTCGCCTCGATGCCGGCGAAGCCTACGACCACGATGAAGCTGATCGCCAGGATCCGGCCGATGACGACGTGGGCGAAGGCCTCCTTCAGCCCCTCGATCCGCGGCCGCTGCTGGTGGTGGGCGCCGGGTTCCGGCCGGCTTTCGCGCACCAGGATCAACACCGCCAGCGCCGAAGCCGCCGCGAAGCCCGCCGCCACCAGGAGCGGCAACTGGAAGCCGAGCGCGCCGCGGCTGGGCTGGGCCAGCAGGCCGCCGATGGCCGGGCCGGTGGTGAAACCCGCGCTGAACGCCGCGCCCATGATCCCCATCCGGCTCGCGCGGCGATCCGGCGGGGTGATGTCGGCCATGGCGCCCTGAAGGGTCGAGATGTTGCCGGCGAAGACCCCGTTCAGGAAACGGATGGCGAAGGCCGTGTAGATGTTCGGCGCGAAGGCCAGGGCCGCGTAGCTCGCCGCCACCAGGCCGATGGTGATGATCAGCACCGGCTTGCGCCCGATCCGGTCCGACAGCCGGCCCCAGAAGGGCTCGCCGATGAACTGCCCCACCGAGAAGGCCGAGAACAACAGCGTCACCTGCCAGGCCGGCGCGTCGAAGGCCCTGGCGAAGAACGGCAACAACGGGATCACCAGGCCGAAGCCCGCGATCATCAGATAGATGACGCTGAGCAGGACAATGAGCGCGCGGCGCTCCTCCTGCGGGCTCAAGGTCTGGGCGGGATGGCTCAATGTCCCGCGCCCAGTTCGGGAGCGGGTTCGCCGGCGTGGCCCTGGACGGTGCGCGGCGGCGCGCGGCGCGCGGCGCTGAGCGCCAGGAAGATCGCCGGGAAGACGATCATCCCGCCCTGCCAGAACGGCATGTTGATGTTGATGAAGGCGAAGCTCAGGCCCGCCGCCAGCGGCCCGACGAACCGCGCGAAGGCGCCGCAGGCGTTGTTCAGGCCCAGGATCTGGCCCTGCCGGTGCGGGTCGGCGGTGCGCGAGATCAGGGCGCCGACGTTGGGCCAGGCCACCGACTGGCCGATGGCGGTGACGCACATCAGGGCGGTGGTCATCGGCAGGCCGGTGGAGAAGGGCTGCAGCGCCGAGCCTGTGGCGTTGACCGCCATGCCGATGGCCAGCATCCGGCCCTCGCCGAACCGCTCCGAAAGCGGGCCGGTAACGAAGAACTGAGTGAAGGCGGCCACCGCGCCCACGGCGGCGAAGCAGACGCTGATCTGCCTGGGCCCCCAGCCGAACTTGGTCAGGCCCCAGAGGCCGAACTGGCTCTCGATGCCGGTGAAGGCGCAGCCCACCAGGAAGGTCAGCAGCATCAGCCGCCCGATCACCGGATTGCCCACCGCCTCACCCACCGCCGCCCAGCGGCTGGGTCGGTGGCTGAACGAGGTGTCGCGCACCCGGCTCTCGCGGATCACCAGGATCACCGCCGTCACCGCCAGCGCCGACAGCCCCGAGGCGATGAACATCGGGATGCGGAAGCCGATCGGCCCCATGTGGGTGTTGGCGAAGGCGCCGCCGACCGCCGGCCCCACGATCATGCCGACGTTCCAGGCCGCGCCCTGGCGCGAGAGCATCCGCGCGCGCCGCTCCGGCGGGGTGACGTCGGCGATATAGCCCTGCACGACCGCGCCGTTGCCGCTCATCAGCCCGCCCAGGAAGCGGATCACGAAGGCGGCGGCGACGTTGGGCGCGAAGGCCAGCGCCAGGTAGCAGAGGCAGTTGCCGCTGATGGTCGAGATCAGCAGCGGCTTGCGGCCATAGCGGTCCGACAGCCGTCCCCAGAACGGTTCGCCGAAGAAGCCGCCCATGGAATAGGCCGAGAAGATCAGGCTGATCTGCCACGGCGCGGCGTTCATCGACTTCGCAAAGAAGGGCAGCAACGGGACGATGATCCCGAAGCCCAGCATGTTGATGAAGATGACGCCGATCAGCGACGGCGCGGCCCAAGGGGACGGCGCAGACGCCTCCCGGGGCGCAGTGTCGGACATGGTCCGTGACTAGGCCCGCACTTCCGCCACGGCAAGGCTGAGGTGACCGCCGATCACCTATTCGCGGCCGAACGTTGAGGCGCGGTCACACCGGACCGCCGCCGGACGCTACGGGTTCTGCTTCTTCAGTTCGTCCTGGAATTTGGTCTCGGCGCCGGCCACGAAGGCTTTGCAGCCGGCCGGGTCGACGAAGGCGTCGGCCTTGCCGGCGTCCAGCTCCGCCCGCTTCTCATGCATGTGGAACATGCTGCCGTGGCTGGCGATGAACACCTCGCAGGGCAGGGCCTTCCAGGTGGCGAAGCTCTTCTCGTAGTCCTTGGTCTGGCCGGGATAGGTCTCGACCTTGCCCAGCTTGTAGCCCGGCAGGACGGTGGCGGAGCAGAGGTCCAGGGCCTGCCGCGTCTTGCCGGCGATCGTCACCGGGAAGGTCCAGGTGGTGCAGCCCGGCGTGTGGCCCGCGGTGATATGGGCCGTCAGCGTCATGCCGCCCAGGGTGACCTTGTCGCCGTCCTTGATGACGACATCCGGCTTCACCGGCTCATATTCGAAGCGCGCGCCTTTCAGGAACGGGTCGCCCTTGCCGCCCGCCGCCACGATCGCGCCGTCGGCGGCGCTGGCGTAGAACTTCACGTCCGGCGCGGCGGCGCGTTTCACCTCCGCCAGGCCGGCGGCATGGTCGAAGTGCTCGTGGGTGTTCAGCAGGATCTTGATGTCCCGCGGATTGAACCCCAGGGCCTTGATGTTGGCGACGATCTGCGGACCCACCGGCTTGTCGGCTCCGTCGATGATGATCAGCCCGGCCTTGGTGACGATCAGGTAGGACGAATAGTCGTTGGCGCCGACGTAGTAGAGCTGGTCGGCGATCCGGAACGGCTTGTACGGCGCGGCCGCGTCGTCCGGGGCGGCGTGGCCGGGCGCGGATACGAAAACGGCCGCCGTGAAGGCGACCGAAGCGAGCATCAGCTTTTCCATACCTACCCCAGTCGTCATCCCCGGGGCTTGTCCCGGGGACCCATGATCACCGCGCTCGCAGGTTTCCCGCAATGCCTGAGTTCATGGGTGGCCGGGACAAGCCCGGCCATGACGGAAGAGGTTTGAAGATATCGTCCTAGCGCGGGGCCAGGATCATGATCATCTGGCGGCCTTCCATGCGCGGCTCGTATTCGACCTTGGCCACCGGCTCGAAGTCGACCTTCACCTGCTGGAGAAGCTTCATGCCGAGTTCCGGGTGAGCCAGTTCGCGGCCGCGGAAGCGCAGGGTGACCTTCACCTTGTCGCCCTCTTCGAAGAAGCGGTGCATCGAGCGGGCCTTCACATCGTAGTCGTGTGTGTCGATGTTCGGGCGCAGCTTGATCTCCTTGATCTCCTGCACCTTCTGCCGCTTGCGCGCCTCGTTCTTCTTCTTCTGCTCCTGGAACTTGAACTTGCCGTAGTCCAGGATCTTGCAGACGGGCGGATCCGCGTTGGGGACGATCTCGACCAGGTCGAGACCGGCTTCTTCAGCGGCCTCCAGAGCGGCCGAGGTGGGCATCACACCCTGCTTCTCCCCGTGCTGATCGATCAGCAGCACCTTGGGAACGCGGATGTCTTCGTTGATGCGCGGGCCGTCCTTGACGGGGGGCGCTTGCATGGGGCGGCGAATAGGCGAGGCTCCTGTGGCTGTTGCAGAGATCTGGAGTTCAAAACGCAGAAACGGACGATGCGAACGCATGCCGTTGCTTCGAAGATTATATGATTTAGCGCCCCGAAGCTATCAAGGCGCCCTTTAGGGTTGCGGCAGCACGGAAGCGGCCGCCTGCGCCACTTTCGCCACAGGCAGATCGGCCAGTTTCGCCGCCTGCAGCACGGCCACCTTTCCGCGCGGCGCCGACAGCGCCGGGTCAGAGGCGTTTGAGAACAGCACCACCGTCGGCGCGCCGGCCGCCGCGGCCAGGTGGAGCGGGCCGGTGTCGTTGCCGACCGCGAGCGCGGCGCGCGCGCCCAGCCGGGCGATGGAGGCGAAGTCGGTGCGGCCGGTGAGGTCACGGGTGCGCGGCGCCGCGCGCTGGATCTGCTGGGCCAGGCTGGTCTCCTGCGGCCCGCCGATCACCACGATGTCCAGGCCCCGGGCGTAGAGGATGCGCGCGAGCTCGCCGTAGTTCTCCACCGGCCAGCGCTTTTCCGGCCGGTGGGCCGAGCCGCCGGGGACGAAGAGGGCGTAGGGCTTGTTGGTGGCCGCGCCGGGGATCGGCCGGCCGCTGTCGTCGGTCAGCACCCAGGAAAGGTCGGGCGGCGGCGCTGTCCCGGTCTCCGTGGGCGCGTCCGGCCAGATGCCCGCGTACATCAGCTGGTCGGCCTGCCGCTCCAGGGTGTGCATGTGGTTCCGCATCGGGTTCCTGTGCGGCATGGAGCAGCCGAAGGCGATGCCCGACCAGGGCGGCGGCCCGGGCCGCAGCAGCTGGAAGATGCGGTTGGTCTGGCTGGAGGTCTGCAGGTCGTAGACCCGCGCATAGCCGGCGGCGCGCAGGCGGGTGCGCAGCGCCATCCACTGGTTGAAGTTCTCCGGCCGCCCGTCGGTCTCCACCGCGTTGAAATAGGGCGAGGCCTTGGCCAGGGCCTCGAACGGCGGGGTGGTGAGCAGGGTGATGTGCGCCTTCGGATGCGCCTGGCGGATGTGCTTCATGGCGGCCAGCGCCAGGACGAAGTCGCCCAGGGCCGACAGCTTGATCACCAGGATCCGTTCGACGCCGCGGCGAGGCATCAGGCGGTGGGCCCCGCCGCGCGGGCCGCCAGCACCCGCTCATAGGCGGCGAGCGTGGCTTCGCACATCACGTCGACGCGATAGAGCTGGCGCGTGCGGTTCATGCCGCTCTGGCCCATCTCGCTGCGACGGCCGGGGCCGAGCTCGATGGCCTTGGTCATGGCCGCGGCCCAGGCGAAGGCGTCTTCCGGCGGCACCAGCCAGCCGGTGACCCCGTCGACCACGGTTTCCGTCGTGCCGCCGTGGGCCGAGGCGATCACCGGGCGGCCCATCGCCTGGGGCTCGACCGCGGCGCGGCCGAAGCTTTCGGGCACGGTCGTCGGCAGGATGGCGACGTCGGCCAGCAGGTAGGCCGCCGGCATGTCGTCGCAATGGCCGACCAGGCGCACCTGGTCCTCCAGGCCCGCCGCGGCGATCGCCGCCTTCAGCTCCTCGGTGTAGTCGGTGCGGCCCTGGTCGTCGCCGGCGAACAGGATCAGGAAGTCGTCGCGCCCGGCCGCCTTCATCTGCGCCGCCGCGGCGATCACCGTCAGATGGCCCTTGATACGGGTCAGCCGCCCGGCCAGCAGGAAGCGGGTGCGCGCGTCGCGCGGCGAGATTCCCCAGGCTTCGCGCAGCCCGGCCACGCGGTCCGGCGTCACCCACGACGGGTTGAAGCGATCCAGGTCTACGCCGCGCGGGATCGAGACGATCCGGTCCGGATCGACCCCGTGCTCGGCCAGAACATGGTCGCGGGTGTAGTCGGAGTTGGCGATCACCAGGTCGCCGCGGGTCATCACCGCATTGTACCAGCGCTTCAGGCTGCTCTGGGCCTTGTAGACGCCGTGGTAGGTGGCGACGAACGGCGTATGGGTCGTGCGCGCCGCCCACAGCGCGGCGAAGGCCGGCGCGCGGCTTCGCGCGTGGACCAGGCTCACCTTCTCGGTGCGGATCAGGTCGGTCAGGCGCGCCGCGTTGCCCAGCATGACCAGCGGGTTTTTCGACTGCACCGGCATCTGGGTCAGGCGCGCGCCGTCCGATTCCAGCCGCGCGGCCA
>JAFEDM010000362.1 GCA_018241625.1 Pseudomonadota bacterium
ACGGCCGCCTTCCACACCCAATACCTCTACTCCACAGCCGCCATCGCGACGATCGTGGCGGGGCTCCTGATCGCCGCCTGGGCGACGATGCTGATCCTGCGCCGCATCGCGGGATCCGAGCGGGCGCTGGCCCAGGCGAACGAGGAATTGGCGGAGGCGGCCAACGTCGCCCAGCGCAACGCCGCCTTCGTCGAAGGCGTAGGCGCGGCCACGCCCGACATCATCTACGCCAAGGACCTCGACCTAAGGTTCGTCTACGCGAACCGCGCGGCGGTGGCCGCCCTGGGCTATCCGCTCGATCAAATTCTCGGGCGGCGCTCGAGCGAGCTGGTCCAGGATCTTTCCGAGCTGGAAGGGCACGACGTCGCCGATCGCGAGGTGCTGGCCGGCGGCAAGACCCGCGCCGTCGAAGGACGGTTTACCGGGCCGGACGGCGCCGTCCGCTTCCTGCGCTCGACGAAGTTCGCGCTGCGCGACCGGGCCGGCGAGATCATCGGCCTGGCGGGCCTGACCATCGACGTCACCGAACACTATGCCCATCAGGAGGCGCTGGCTCAGTCGGAGGCCAAGTACCGTTCCGTCGCCAACGCCATGCCGGCCCTGGTCTGGTCGTCCGACGCCCGCGGCGAGCGCGACTTCTTCAATGACCGCTGGCGCGAGTTCATCGGCGACGATGCGATCGGTCCCGGCTGGAGCTGGCTGGAGCGCGTCCACACGGAGGACAGGGCCCGGGTCGAAGGCCATGCGCGCAGCAGCATCGCCGCCGGTCGGGCCTATGAGCTGGAATACCGCCTGATCGGCCATGGCGGCCCGCGTTGGTTCCTGGAGCGCGGGGTGCCGGTGCGCAACGAGGACGGCTTCGTCGACCGTTGGAAGGGCGCGGGCGTCGACATCCAGGAGCTGGTCGAGAGCCGTCGGTCGCGCGAGCAGGCCATCACCGACCTGCAGGTGCGCGAGGCGCACCTCAGCTCCATCCTGGACTCCGTGCCCGACGCCATGATCGTCATCGATGAAACCGGCGTCATCCAGTCGTTCAGCGCCGCGGCCCAGCGGCTGTTCGGCTGGGGTGTGGACGAGGCGGTGGGGCGCAACGTTTCCATGTTGATGCCCAGCCCCTACCGCGAGGGGCATGACGGCTATCTCGAGCGGTACCTGCGGACCGGAGAGCGGCGGATCATCGGCATTGGCCGGGTGATCGTCGGCGAGCGCAAGGACGGCTCGACCTTCCCGATGGAGCTGGCGGTGGGTGAGGCGCAGTCCGGCCCCCGACGGTTCTTCACGGGCTTCATCCGCGACCTGACGGAACGCCAGGAGGCCGAGCGCCGGTTCCAGGACGTGCAGGCCGAGCTCGCCCACGTCAGTCGCCTGTCGGCCATGGGCGAGATGGCCTCGGCCCTGGCGCACGAGCTGAACCAGCCACTGTCGGCCACCGCCAACTACATCCAGGGATCGCTCCGTCTGCTGAGGGAAGACCCGATCGACACCGTCATGGTGACCGAGGCGCTCACCACGGCGGGAGAGCAGATGTTCCGGGCGGGGGACATCATCCGGCGCCTGCGCGACTTCGTCGCCAAGGGCGAGACGGACCGGCGGATCGAGAACCTGCCCCAGTTGCTGGAGGAGGCGGGCGCGCTGGCTATGGTCGGCGCCAAGGACCGGGGCGTGCGCCTTGCCTACGACATCTCGCCCAAGATCGGCATGGTGATGGTCGACAAGGTGCAGATCCAGCAGGTCGTGCTGAACCTGATGCGCAACGCCGTGGAGGCCATGGCCGACAGCGAGCGGCGCGACCTGACCATCGTGGCCCGGCCGGTCGAGGACATGGCGCAGGTGTCGGTGACCGATACCGGCTGCGGCCTGAGCCCCGAGGTGGCGGCCCAGCTGTTCCAGCCCTTCATCACCACCAAGCAGCACGGCATGGGGGTCGGCCTGTCGATCTCCCGCACGATCATCGAAGCGCACGGCGGCCGCATCTGGGCCGAGG
>JAFEDM010000363.1 GCA_018241625.1 Pseudomonadota bacterium
CAGCAACCAGCCTTTCTTCGGCTCTGCCTGGGGCTCGGCCGGCCTGACCGCCGGATCGATCGTCCACCGTGTGGTCTCGCGCACCGCCGCCGGTGAGGAGCGCGTCCGCGAATGGGCCTACGACCCCTCGACACCCGGCGGCCTGAAGACCTTCGCCCACGGCATCTGGATCCCCCTCGCCTGAGCTTGCCGCCGGCGGCGGAAGCCGCTTAGCTCCGCCGCATGCCGCCGGAAATCGTCGAGCCGCCGCATCAGTCCCATAGGAGCTCCAGCCTGCCCCGCTGGCTGGAATGGACCACCGCCATTTCGGCCCTGGTCATCTCGGTCTGCTCCATCGCCATCGCGCTCTACAACGCCAACATCGAATCCAAGCTGCTGAAGGCCAACTCCTATCCCTATCTGGCCGCGGGCGTCAGCGACGCCCTGCCGGACGGTCGCGAGCAGCTGATCATCGAGTTCCTCAACAACGGAGTCGGCGCAGCCGCCGAGCGCAGCCTGAAGATCAAGGTGGGCGGCCAGTACGTGACCGACGTGCGCGGCTTCGTCCGCGCCGCCATGGGCCCCGACTTTTCGGACAAGGCGAGCGGACTGTTGCTTGACCTGCACGACAACGAGCCGACCCGTTTCATCGCCGCCAAGGACCGGGTGACGGTCTTCCGGATCGACAAGACGCCCCAGAACGCCAGCTACTGGAAGCAGCTCGACGACGGGATGAACGCCAGGACCGTGGTCATCGAGTTCTGCTACTGCTCGGTCTTCGAAGAGTGCTGGGCGGTGAACGGCGAGCATCGCGAACGCGTGAAGGCCTGCGTCCGCGATCCGAAGCTGGAGTTCATCCCCAAGCCACGTCCCGCCGCGTCACCCTTGCCGTCGAGCTGAAAACACCCGACGCTCGCGGCCTCTCGGGAGCCGCGTCATGAAAGCCTTCGCCACCGCCGTTGCCGGCGCCCTCGCCCTGACCCTGGCGCTGCCGGGCCCGGTCGGCGCCGATGCGACCCAGCTGGGCGTCGGCTACATCTGCGGGGCGGAGCAGGCCGCTGCGGCCCACCTGAAGCCCACGCCCGCGGTCATGCTGGCCGGAGTCGGCAACGGGACCTATGCGGCCGACACCAAATCTCCGCAGTCCCAGGCCTGGTTCGTGGAGGGGCTCAACCTCTACCACGCGTTCAACCACAACGAGGCCAACGCCGCCTTCGCCAAGGCCGCCGAGCTCGACCCCAACTGTGCGCTTTGCGAATGGGGCGTGGCGTTGGGCATGGGCCCGACGCTGAACTACGGGATCACCGATGAACAGACCGCGGCGGCCCTGAAGCGCGCCCAGCACGCCAAGGCCCTGCTGAAGCCCGGCGACGCCCGCGCCTCGGGCCTGATCGATGCGCTCATCGTCCGTTATGAGCCCGGCAAGGCGGTGCTCCGCGACTTCGCCTACTCGAAGGCGATGGACGACCTGGCCCGGCGATATGCCGACGACGACGAGATCGCCAATCTGACGGCCCAGGCGCTGATGCTTCCCAGCCGAGGCGGCAATCCGCCCGCCAACGTGCGGGCCATCGAACTGATCAAGGGCGTCCTGGCGCGCCACCCAGACGACACCGCCGCCATCCACTACTACATCCACGCCACCGAGTTCGTCGGTCGGCCCGGCGACGCCCTGCCCTATGCCGAGAAGCTGGCGGGCCTGGCGCCCGGCGCCAGCCACCTGGTTCACATGGCCGCCCACACCCTGATGCACGTGGGCTATTACGAGCAGGTCGCCATCGTCGACGCGCAGGCCTTGAAGGTCGACGCCGACACCGAGGCGCGCCTGGGCTACGCCGGGCCGCTCTCCAGCCAGATGTACTACCTGCACAATTACACCTTCGGCCTGGCGGGCGCGATGATGGCCGGCGACGCCAAGCTGGCTCTCAAGTACGCCGACCACGCCGACAAGGCCTTCCCGGAAAGCGGCGACAGATATCCGACCATGATCCCGGCCGGCCTGACGCGGGTGGAGAAGCCCGCCGACCGGCGCGCCACCGTCAACGCCAAGTCCCTGGTGGCCTACGGCCGCTATGCGCCCGCGCGGATGCTGGCCATGGCCGATCCCACGACCGACCCGCGCGTGGTGCGCATCTACCGCCACTACGCCAGGGGCGAGGCCTATGCCGCCCAGGGCGACGCGGCGGGGACGCGCCGCGAGGCCGACAAGCTGCGGACCCTGTTCGACGAAGCTCAGAAGGCCAGCGAGGCGGGCAACCAGACCCTCGCCAGCATCGCCGGCGACGTGCTGAACGGCCGCGCCGCCCTGCTGGCCCACGACCCCGCAAAGGCCGCGGAGTTCTTCGGCCGCGCCGCGACACTCCAGGAGAAGGAATACCCGGTCGCCAAGAACTTCGACCCGCCGCCCTGGTGGTACCCGGTGCGCCGCAGCCTGGCGGCCGCCGAGCTGGAAGCCGGCAAGCCCGCCGACGCCATCCGCGAGGCCAAGGCCAGCCTGGCCGGCTGGCCGGACGACGCCCTGG
>JAFEDM010000364.1 GCA_018241625.1 Pseudomonadota bacterium
ACCGGCGTCGGCGGCGACCTTGCGCTCGGCCCAGCGGCGATTGTTGGCTTTCAGATCGTCAAGCATCTAGAGCGGGACCGCGTCGGGTTGGTTGTTGGGGTGAGCCGCCTGGAAGGCGGGATGATCCTTGGCGCGCTCGTCGACCGCGCGGATCGCCGGCCAGGGGCTGAGGTCCACCTGGTAGCGGTTGGCGGAATAGACCTGCGGGATCAGGCAGCAGTCGGCGATGGATGGCGTGTCGCCGAAGGCCCAGCCTTGCCCGTACCTGGCCACCAGCGGCTCGAGCGCATCGAACCCGTCGCGGATCCAGCCCTGCGTCCATTCCAGGATGCCGGCCTGGTCGATGCCCATGTGGTGCAGCTTGCGGCCCACGCGGGTGTTGTTCAGCGGATGGATGTCGCAGGCGATGATCAGGGCCATGGCGCGGACCGCCTGACGGGCGAGCGCGCCCTGCGGCAGCAGCGCCGGCTCGGGGTGCGTCTCTTCCAGCCATTCCAGGATCGACAGGCTTTGGGTCAGGACGCGGCCGCCGCCGATGTCGAGCGCCGGCGTCAGTTTCTGCGGATTGACCGCCTGGTAGTCCCGCTCCCGCTGCTCGCCCTTGATCAGGTCCAGCGCCGAATAGGCGTAGTCGACACCCTTCAGCCTCAGGCCGATCCGCACGCGGTAGGGCGCCGTCGCCCGCCAGGCGGAATATAGGGTGAAGCTCATCGGACCGACTCCCAGACCGCCGCCAACTAGACCACCGTGAAGGCGAGCGAACCCACGCCCTCGACCGAACCTTCGACCTTGTCGCCCTTGACGAGCGGCCCGACGCCCTCGGGCGTGCCGGTGTAGATCAGGTCGCCGGGCGCCAGTGTCCAGAGCTTGGAGGCCTCGGCCACGATCTCGGCGGTCGCCCAGATCATGTCGGCGACGACGGCGTCCTGCTTCACCTGGCCGTTGACCGACAGCGCGATGCGGCCCTGCGGCGGCGCGCCGGTCCAGGGCTTTATGGCGCTGATCGGCGCCGACTGGTCGAACCCCTTGGACGAATCCCAGGGCTGGCCCTTGTCCTTGGCCGCGTTCTGCAGGTCGCGGCGGGTCAGGTCGACGCCCACGGCGTAGCCGAAGATCAGGTCCAGGGCCCTGTCGACCGGCACGTCCTTGCCGCCGGACTTAAGCGCCACCACCAGTTCGATCTCGTGGTGCAGGTTGGACGTCTTCGGCGGATAGGCCGCGTCCTTGCCTGGCGGGACGATGGCGTCGGCGGGCTTGGCGAAGAAGAACGGCGGATCGCGGTCGTCGCCGCCCATCTCGCGCCGGTGGGCGGCGTAGTTGCGCCCCACGCAGAGGATGCGGCGCACCGGGAACGACTCAGCTCGCCCTTCGATCGGCACGGTGACGATGGGCGGCGGGTCGAACAGATAGGCGCTCATGAGGTGCGCCTTACGCCCGGCGACGCGGCGGTGTCCACCCCGGCGCTGTCATCTGCTGAGTCGTCATCCCCGGGCTTGTCCCGGGGACCCATACGCGCCATCGCTGCAAGCAAAGCCGCAACGGCGGTGTTCATGGGTGGCCGGGACAAGCCCGGCCATGACGGTTTGAAAAATGAGAGCTAGCCAAGGCCCCCTCGCCGACCTCGTGGTGATCGAGATGGGCTCGCTGATCGCGGGTCCCTTCGCGGGCCAAATCCTGGGCGACTTCGGCGCCGAGGTGATCAAGATCGAGGATCCGAAGGTGGGCGATCCCATGCGTCAGTGGGGCCGCAGCCTGCCCAAGGGCCACTCGCCTTGGTGGCCGGTGATCGGGCGCAACAAGAAGTCCGTCGGCCTCGACCTGCGCACCAAGGACGGCCAGGACATCGCCCGGGCGCTGATCAAGGGCGCCGACGTGGTGATCGAGAACTTCCGGCCGGGCGCGATGGAGAAGTGGGGCCTCTCCTACGAATCGCTGGCGGCCGAGAACCCGAAACTGGTGATGGCGCGGGTCTCGGGCTTCGGCCAGACCGGGCCCTATTCGCAGCGCGCCGGCTATGGCCTGATCGGCGAGGCCATGGGCGGCCTGCGCCATGTGACCGGTGAGCCGGACCGGCCGCCGGCGCGCGCCGGCATCTCCATCGGCGACAGCCTGGCGGCCATGCACGCGGTGATGGGGATCACCATGGCCCTGCACGAGCGCGAGCGGACCGGGCGCGGCCAGGTGATCGACGCGGCGCTGTATGAAAGCGTCCTGGCGGTGATGGAGAACCTGGTCACCGAATACGACCTGACCGGCTACGTCCGCGAGCGGTCCGGCTCCGTGCTGCCCGGCATCGCGCCGTCGAACGCCTATCCCTGCGCCGGCGGCGAGATGATCCTGATCGGCGGCAACGGCGACACGGTCTATGCGCGCCTGACCGAGGCGATGGAGCGGCCGGATCTGAAGAGCGACCCCAAGTTCGTCGACCACGCGAGCCGCGGCCGCAACCAGGCGGAGCTCGACGCCATCATCGCCGAATGGACGGGCCGCCATACCCTGGACGGCCTGCTGGAGCTGCTGGAAGCCAAGGGCGTGCCGTCCAGCCGGGTGTTCCGCGCGCCGGACATGCTGG
>JAFEDM010000365.1 GCA_018241625.1 Pseudomonadota bacterium
CAGCAGCGCCAGGAGCTGCTTCTTGGAGTGGACGGCGAGATAGCCCTCGTCCGGGGTCCAGTGGGCGGAGATGTCGGCGCCGCACAGGGTGGCGATCTCGGCCGCCTCGGCCCGGGCCGCGTGGCGGATCGCGCTGGTCCGCGCCTCGCAGAGGTTGATCGACACGGCGGTCAGCTCGGCCAGCAGGGCCATCTTCTCGCCGTGCGGCAGGGTTTCGACCCAGGTGATGGGGCGAAGGCCCGAGGCGCGGTAGGCGTCGCGGCGCGCGTCCAGGCGCGCCTTGATCTCGCCGTCCAGGGCGGCGATCGGCGGCGTGGTCCCGCGGCCGTAGCGCTTGGCCGAGATCTGCAGCGCCGACTCCTCGAGCGAGCCGGACGAGTGCAGCGCCAACTGCTTGAAGAGTTGCGCCACCAGCACGGTCAGGGCGGCGCCCGGGTCGTCGGCCAGGTCGCGGATCAGACCGCGCGTGGCGACGTCGGTGCGGGTCTCGTGGAAGACGTGGCTCGACCCTTCGGTCTCCACGTCGGCGCGCGGGATCTCGACGTCCTTGTGACGGCCGCGCGGCGAGGCCTCGGCCGCGTCCTCCTCCACCTCGTCCTCGATCTCGTCGGGCGGCAGCTGGTCGGCGGGCAGGGGGACCGAAAAGAAGGTCGCCCCCCAGCCGTAGTCGCTGTCGGCCGGTGAGAGGATCACCGCGCCGATCTTTGAGCGGCTGAGCGGCGCCCCGGCCTCGACGGCCATGGCGGCGGCCAGCGGCCCGTAGGCGGTCGGCGCGTCGTCGGCCTGCGGGTCGAGATCCTGCAGGGCGCTGGAGACCTGGGTGACCGCGTAGCGGGCGTCCTTGATAGCGGTCTTCTGCGCTTCGCTGAGGTCGCCGTGGTAGACGTAACCCAGCCGGTCGAAGCCCTCGGGCGCGCCGAAGTCGCCGTCCTGGCCCACGAACACCGCCAGGCCCTCGGCCTTCAGGTGCTCGGCGATCGGCTGGACGCGATCGCGCCAGGCCGCCTGGAGCACCTCGGGATCCAGGAGGGCGTCGGGCAGCTCGCCGAAGAGGTCGGTGACCACCCGGCCGCCGGCGGCGACATAGCGATCCATGCCCACGAGTGTGAAGCGAGGATCGTCGACGGTCAGGCGGCACCGCTCGACCACTTGGCGCAGGTGATAGTCCTGGAAGTAGCCGGCCAGGGCGGTCTCGGCGATCTCGGCCTGGCGCGCCTTGTCGTCGATGCGCGCAAACAGGCGCGCCTGCTTCAGGGTCAGCTTGCCCTGGCGCAAGGCCTTCAGGACGCTGGCGTGGACGCCGGCCAGGGCGTCCAGCCGCTTGATCTCCAGCTCGCCGTAGCCGAGCGCTTTGGAGATGGCTGCGGTGTCCATCTTGGCATTGCGCAGCCGGCCGATGGCCACGATCACGTCGGCGATGTGGACCGGGGCGTGCTCGGTGTTGGGCAGGACGATGGCGGCGGCCTGCTGGGCCTTGGTCTCCGCCAGCTGGCAGTCGACCAGGTAGTCGTCGTCGATGCGGCCCTGCGCCTTCAGCAGCAGGAGCGCGAAGCGCCGGCGGCGGCCATCGAGGGCCATGTGGGCCTGCTCGCCCTTGCGCCCGGGGCGAACGATCGGGGCGATCACCACCCCGGCGGCGGCGATGGTGTCGGCCAGCTGTGGCACGCCCTCGTCGGCCGGCTCGGCGTAGCGCAGGTTCTCCTTGGCCAGACCCAGATCGCCGAGGCGGACCTGGATGCGGGCCATGGGCGCCGCGGCGGATAGGGTTTCAACGGAAGAGGATTGGACGTCGGTCATCGGGATCAGGCTCCAGCGCCTGGGCGAGGGTCATCCTGCCCCTGGGCGCACCCGCCCCGTCCCTTCCTTCCCCCTTTGATCCTCGGCCGGAACCGACCCCCGGCGGGTGGACCAGTCGTTCCAGTCCCCCCAGGGCTCCGGCGGCAAGGCCACTGTCGCCGCCACCCCGGCCTCGACGGCCCGCTGGCGCAGCCGCTCGGCCGAGGTCTCGCCATCCTTGCCGCGATCGGCGGCGATCAGCAGGGAGCGCACG
>JAFEDM010000366.1 GCA_018241625.1 Pseudomonadota bacterium
GCAGTCCACGACACAATAGCGGTCGCCCATGAAGTCGAAGCCGGCGAGGTTCAGCTCCACCGAATGGCCGCGGGCGCGCGCCTCCGGGCTGCTGTCGCCAACCATCTCGCCGCCGGCGCGTCGATCCACGGCGCCGGTCACCTGCAAGAGGGCCTCCATCAGGGTGGTCTTGCCCGAGCTGGTGGGGCCCACGAGCGCCAGCGCGCGCACGGACCCCGCTGTATGGATTGGCATGGTCGTCTCCCATCACCTTTGGCGCCACGGACGCCCATCGGGTGGGATGCGCATCCCTGGCGCGGTTTAGGACGGTCGCGGACCGGTTCAGGGGCTCGCGCCGCCCTGATGGGAATCAGCCTACGCCCCGTTTTTGGCGGGAGTCAGATCACGAATCGGTGCGTCGGGATGGGTGGCTCAGAGCTTCGCCATCCTCATCGCGTGGGCGACAAACGGCAGGGTGTCGGCGGCCTTGATCAGCAGACCCAGACCCGACACGCCCAGCAGGATGAAGGTCACCCGCCGGAAGTTGACGTCCGAAAGCTGCCGATAGAGCCGCACGCCCAGAAGGGTGCAGGGCAGGACCACCGGAACGGTGATCGCTACCAGCAACCAGTAGGTCGGCCCAAAGGTCTCGGGCTTCTGTAGCGCCAGCAGCGAAATCGACAGCAGCTGCAGGACGAAGATGTAGGGCTGCACGATCGCGCGGCTTTCGCGCTTGGGCAGGTGGCGCAGGCCGCTCCAGACCACGACGGCCGCGCCGGGAAAGGCGGTGAACCCGCCGATCACCCCGCCCGACATGCCGACCAGCGAGGAGGTCAGCCAGTTGCCGTTGACGGTCGCCCGCGCGCCATGTGGCCGGGCCAGGGAGTAGCCGGCGTACAGCACCAGGAAAGCGCCGAACACCAGCATCAGGTCGGTGGTCGGCAGCGAGCTGAGGATCGCCAGACCCACGGGCACGCCCACCAACCCGCCCAGCAGGTAGGGCGCGGGCCCGTCGGGCCACCACTGGTCGATCGGCTTCATGTCGGCCTTCAGCTGGCGCAGCGACATGATCTGATTGGCGGCCGAAAGCGTCATAAGAAGCGGCACGCCCAGTTTCGGCGGCAGCACGATGAGGCAGAGCGCGCCGACCGCCGAGAAGCCGAAGCCGGACAGGCCGCTCATCAAGGCTGAAGCCGCGAGGATCGCCACCAGGATCGCAATGGTGAGCGGGGAAAAGCCGGCCAGCAGCAAGCACGCACCTCAATGTCCAACCCGTCTCCGAACGCGGAGATCGATCCGGTTTTAGACCGGGGTTTCCGTCCGTCGCGGGCGTGGGACCGGCTGAGGGCGAAAGAGGCCGTCTTCGCCCGCCCGCCGCTCAAATTCTGGTCAGTTGCCCAAGCCTGCGCCCGGCGTTTGGTCAGTCGCCGCGCCAGCGATCGAGGGCTGGACCCAGCGCCGCCTTGAGCGGCCCAAGCCAGGACTCATAGGCGCGCCATTGGCCAAGACCGTCGCGATAGATCGGCCGGCGCACCTGCTCGGAGCTGACCGTGCGCACCGCGCGCCGGGTCTCGTAGAAGCGCAGACACGCGTCCTCGAACGGCAGGCCGCAATAGGCCAGCAGCGCGCGCGTCTGGCCCTCCAGGTCCTCCACCAGGTCCTCGTAGATCACCCGGTGGATCCGGCCCGGCAGCACCTGGTCGAAGTGCGCCATCAGCTCCACATAGTCGCGGTAGTAACGGCCGATGTCGGCCAAGTCGTAGGAGAAGCCCTGGCCCTGGGCGAAATGCTGCTTGAACGCCGAGAAGCCGGACCCCAGGGGATGGCGCCGCGCATCGATAATCTTCGCCTGCGGCAGGATCAGCTGGATCAAGCCGACATGCAGGAAATTGTTGGGCATCTTGTCGATGAAGAAGGGCCGGC
>JAFEDM010000367.1 GCA_018241625.1 Pseudomonadota bacterium
CCTCGCCAACATGAAGATCGTGGCGGGCAACATCACCAAGGGGATGATCGGGGCCTTCGGCCAGGGCGACTACGGCGGCGACCGGGTGGTGATGGGCGCGCGGCTGGCCGAACAACTCGGCCTGCATGTGGGCGACAATGTCACCCTGATCTCGCCCAGCGGCGGCGGCACGGCGTTCGGCGACACTCCGATCAAGAAACCCTACGAGATCGTCGCCCTGTTTTCCGCCGGCATGAGCCAGTACGACCAGGCCTACATCTTCATGCCTCTGCAGCAGGCGCAGTTGTTCTTCGGCCGCGAGGGCGCTGTCGACGCCATCGAGATCCGCGTGGCCGACCCTGACAAGGCGCCGGCCATGAAGGCCGCCATCAGCCGCGCCGCCGGCCCCGCTGGCCTGGTCAACGACTGGACCCAGCGCGACGCCTCCTATTGGGGCGCGCTGAAGGTCGAGCGCAACGTGATGCGGCTAATCCTCATGCTGCTGGTGGTGATCGCGGCGCTGAACATCATCTCCAGCTTGGTGATGCTGGTGAAGAACAAGGGCCGCGACATCGCCATCCTGCGCACCATGGGCGCGGGGCAGGGCGCCATCCTGCGGATCTTCGTCATGGCTGGGGGCTCGATCGGGGCGCTGGGAACGGCAGCGGGCCTGGCGCTGGGCGCGCTGGTCTCGGTCTACATCACGCCCATCCAGAACGTCCTGGAGTTCGTGACCGGCCAGTCGCTGTTCTCTTCGGACGTCTATTTCCTGAACCACCTGCCGGCCAAGGTGGACTGGCTGGAGGTGTCGATCATCGTCGGCTTCTCGCTGGCCGCCTCGCTGCTCTGCACCCTGCCGCCGGCCTGGCGCGCCTCGCGCCTCGATCCGGTGGAGGCGCTCCGCTATGAGTGAGCCCGTCCTGTCGATCCGCGGCCTGGAGCGGACCTACGTCACCGCCGCCGGGTCCCTGCCGGTGCTGCGCGGCGTCGATCTCGACGTCCAGCCAGGCGAGATAGTCGGCCTGATCGGGCCCTCCGGCTCGGGCAAATCCAGCCTGTTGCACGCCGCGGGCCTGCTGGAGCATCCGGACGCCGGCCGCATCTCGATCCTCGGCCGGGACTGCACGGAGATGAGCGACCGCGACCGCACGCGGGTGCGCCTGGGCGCCATCGGCTTCGTCTACCAGTTCCACCATCTGCTGCCGGAATTCAGCGCCCTCGACAACGTGGCCCTGCCGCAGATGATCGCCGGCGCCTCGCGCGCCGACGCCCAGAAGAAGGCCGCCCAGCTGCTGTCCGAGCTGGGCCTGGCCCAGCGCACCCATCACCAGCCGGCCCAGATGTCCGGCGGCGAACAGCAGCGGGTCGCCGTGGCCCGGGCTTTGGCCAATACGCCGCGACTGCTGCTGGCCGACGAGCCGACCGGCAACCTCGACCCGCACACCTCCGACGCGGTGTTCCAGAACCTCTATGCGCTGGCCAAGCGCACCGGGGTGGCGGCGCTGATCGCCACCCACAACCTCGATCTCGCCCGGCATATGGACCGCGTCTTCGCGCTGAAGGACGGCCACCTGGAGCCGCGTGACCGAAGCGTTTCGGCAGCGTAACGCTGTAAGCCTAATTGTGACGGAACCCCTTGTATGAAAGGGGCTTTTCCGGGGGCGACCGCGGGCCTATCTTGACTGTGGGACGCTGAACCGTGGGCCAGGAAGGCCTCGGCCTCTGTTGGAGGTCACGTTGAAGACTGTGATTGCGGCGCTGAGCTGCGCCTCCCTGCTGGCCGCGGCCGTTCCGGCGGTGGCGGACTCCGCCCGTGGCGGTGGCTCGTCCCCTGGCGGCGGTTGGTCGCACGGCGGCGGGCCCGGCCTGTCCGGCGGCGCCGGCCGCGGGGGCTTTGGCCATGCAGGCGGGGCCCCGGGGTTCGGCGGCCGCCCCAGCTTTGGCGGTCATCCGGGTTTCACAGGCCACCCAGGCTTCACAGGCCACCCAGGCTTCGGCGGCCATCCTGGCTTCCACCATTTCGGCGGCCGGCCCTTCCCGTTCTATGGCGCAAGCTTCGGCCTGGGCCTGGCGCTGGGGCTGAGCTTCTACGACCCTTGGTTCTACGGCTTCGATGGGCCTTATCCGTACTACGGCTACTACAGCTACTATCCGCCTTATCCGCCGCCCGCTTACGGCCCGCCGCCGGGAGCACCGCCCGTCGCCGGGCCCCCGGCCGCGCCGCCTCCGGCGGAACCGCCAGGCGCCGCGCCGCCTCCGGCCGCCTGCGGCTCCTGGGCCTGGGACTCCGCGAAACAGGTCTACAACTGGATTCCCTGCGCGGCGCCGCCCGCACCGACGGCCTAGCTTCGAGCCTCGCCAACAGCGCTGCGGACTAGCGCCGCGGGTCGTCCTCGGTCGGCAGGGTGTCGCGGTCGAACACCTTCTGCTGCGCGGGCGTGAGCTTGCCGTAGAAGGCTTTCACCGCCTCGCCCTGCTTGCGGAAGTCGAGGTCGTCCTGCTGCATGGTCGCCTCGATCAGGGCGATGCGCCGCGGTGTCGGCACCATGGGCAGCAGTTCCTGCGTCGCGCGATGTCGGGCCTCGACATTGGGGTCCGGCGCCACCGCCATCACATAGTCGTGCCACGCCGCGTCCTGGTCGGGGGTGAGGCGCAGATCGTCATGCAGCCGGATCAGCATCGGACTGACCGGCTCATTCGCCGCCAGCGCCATGCCGGTCGCGCAGACCATCGCCGCGATGGCCGAAAACCCGAGAACAACCCGACGCATACCTATGAACCCTAAGCGGACGCCCCTCAGGCGCGACTATCGCATGGGCCTGGGCGTCTGAAAACGCAACCTCGCGCGCCCGAGAGGGCTTGACCGTGAGAACAAAAAGAGAATAGGAACGAATACGGAACGCGGCGTTGCTATCCACAGCGCGCCCACAGGAAGGATGCGACAGATGGTTCGTCTGGCCCGGGAATCACTGGCCTTTGTGTCGGTGGCGAGCTTTGTCTGGATGGTGTGCGCCGTGGCGGCTCACATGGGGTGACGCCGCCATGCGAATGGGAGAGGCGGCGATCGTGGCGGATGGAAGCGCAGTCGGACCTGACATCACCGGGTCTGATGGGGGCTTCGTCCATCTGCGGGTCCGTTCGGCCTATTCGCTGCTGGAAGGCGCCATCAAGGCCGACAAGATCGGCGCCATGGCCGCCGGCGCCGGCATGCCGGCCGTGGCGATCGCCGACCGGGCCAATCTGTTCGGGGCCCTGGAATTCTCCGTCACCGCCAAGGACGCCGGCGTCCAGCCGATCCTGGGCTGCGCCCTGCCGGTCACCGGCATCGGCGAGGGGTCGTCGGAACGCTGGGCCAAGACTCCCACCGTCGTGCTGCTGGCCCAGAACGCCGAAGGCTACGGCAATCTCAGCGTCCTCAGCTCGGCGGCCTATCTGGACGTGGACGCGACCGAGGAACCCAATGTCCCCTGGGCGAAGGTCTGTGAGCACGCGGCCGGTCTGATCCTGCTGTCCGGCGGACCGGACGGGCCGGTCGATCCGTTGTTCGTGGCCGGCAAGGCCAAGGAAGGGCGCGACGCCCTCGCCGAGATGGCCCGCGTGTTCGGCGATCGGTTCTACGTTGAACTGCAGCGGCACGAACTTCCGGGCGAGGCCGCCGCGGAACCCGAGCTGGTGGCCTGGGCCTACGAGAACGATGTCCCGCTGGTCGCCACCAACGACGTCTACTTCAAGAGCGCCGACATGCACCTGGCGCACGACGCCCTCCTGTGCATCGCCGACGGCGCCTTCATCGGCCAGGATGAACGCCGGCAAGTGACGCCGGAGCATTGGTTCAAGCCGGCCGCCGCGATGCGGGCCCTGTTCGCCGATCTGCCGGAAGCCTGTGACAACACTCTCGACATCGCCCGCCGCTGCGCCTTCGCCGCACCGAAGCGCGACCCGATCCTGCCGCGCTTCCCCACCGAGGGCGGACGCTCGGAGGCCGAGGAACTGGCTCACCAGGCCCGGCAGGGCCTGAAGGCGCGCATGGCGAGGGGCCAGGCCAACCACCTGTCGGCGGCCGACTACGAGGCGAGGCTGGAACGGGAGATCCAGGTGATCACCCAGATGGGGTTCCCCGGCTATTTCCTGATCGTGTCGGACTTCATCAAATGGGCGAAGGCGCACGACATTCCGGTCGGACCGGGCCGCGGCTCCGGGGCCGGCTCGCTGGTAGCCTACTCGCTGACCATCACCGACCTCGACCCGCTACGCTACAATCTGCTGTTCGAGCGGTTCCTGAATCCTGAGCGGGTTTCGATGCCCGACTTCGACATCGACTTCTGCCAGGAGCGGCGGGAGGAGGTGATCAGCTACGTCCAGCAACGCTATGGCCGCGACAAGGTCGCCCAGATCATCACCTTCGGCACCCTGCAGGCCCGCGCGGTGCTGCGTGACGTCGGTCGGGTGCTGCAGCTGCCGCTGGGCCAGGTGGACCGGCTGGCCAAGATGGTGCCGGCCAACCCGGCCAATCCCGTCACCCTGGCCAAGGCTATCGAGATCGAGCCGCGCCTGCAGGAAGCCCGCGACAGCGACGAGGCGGTGGCGCGGTTGCTGGACATCGCCCTGCAGCTTGAGGGGCTCTATCGCAACGCCTCGACCCACGCCGCCGGCGTGGTGATCGGCGACCGGCCGCTGACCGAACTCACCCCGCTCTACCGCGATCCGCGCTCCGAGCTGCCCGCCACCCAGTTCAACATGAAGTGGGTCGAAAGCGCCGGGCTGGTGAAGTTCGACTTCCTGGGCCTGAAGACCCTGACTGTCATCGACCGGGCTCTGAAGCACCTAGCCAAGCGCGGGGCGGAGGTGGACATGGCCGCCCTGCCGCTGGACGACGCGAAGACCTACGAGCTGATGAGCAATGCGCTCACGGTCGGGGTCTTCCAGTTTGAAGGGCAGGGGATGCGAGATTCCCTGCGCCAGCTGCGCCCCGGCTCGATCGAGGACGTCACCGCTATCGGCGCCCTCTACCGTCCCGGCCCGATGGACAACATCCCGGCCTTCATCGACTGCAAGTTCGGCCGCAAGCCGATCGACACCCTGCACCCGACGCTGGAGCCGGTGCTGCGCGAGACCTACGGCATCATCGTCTACCAGGAACAGGTGATGCAGATCGCCCAGATCCTGGCGGGCTACAGCCTGGGCGAAGCCGACCTGCTGCGCCGCGCCATGGGCAAGAAGAAGAAGGAGGAGATGGAGCAGCAGCGCGCCCGCTTCGTCTCCGGCGCCGGCGAGCGTGGCGTGCCGGCCGCCCAGGCCGGCGCGATCTTCGACCTGGTGGACAAGTTCGCGGGCTATGGCTTCAACAAGAGCCACGCGGCCGCCTACGCCATGGTCAGCTACCAGACCGCCTGGCTGAAGGCGAACGCGCCGGTGGAGTTCTTCGCCGGCTCCATGAGCCTCGACCTCGCCAACACCGACAAGCTGTCCGTCTTCTACCAGGACGCCCGGCGTTTCGGGGTGACGATCCGCGCGCCCGACATCAACCGCTCCGGCGCCGACTTCGAGGTGGAGAACGGCGAGGTGCTCTACGCCCTGGGCGCCATCCGCAACGTCGGCCTGCAGGCCATGGAGCATGTGGTGGCCGTGCGCCGCGAGGGCGGGCCGTTCGTCGACATCTTCGACTTCGTCGAGCGCGTGGACGTCAAGCAGGTCAACAAGCGCACCTTCGAAACCCTGGCCCGGGCCGGGGCCTTCGACAGCCTCGACCCCAACCGCGCGGGTCTGGTGGCCGCAGCCGACGTGCTGATCGGTCACGGCCAGGCGCTGGCCGCCGACCGCGCCGAGGGCAAGCGCAGCCTGTTCGGCGACGATCCCGGCGCGGCCCATCGTCCCCGCCTGCCGAAGGCCGACGTCTGGACGCCGGTCGACCGCCTGGACGAGGAACTGGCCGCCGTCGGCTTCTACCTCTCCGGCCACCCGCTGGACGACATGATCGAGGCCCTGCGACGCCGCCGCACCGACCTCTACGCCGAGGCCGTCGCCAAGGCCGAAGCCGGGGCCGAGGCCCTGCGCATGGCCGGTGTGGTCCGCCGTCGCCAGGAGCGCGCGGCGCAAGGGTCCGGCGAGAAGTTCGCCTTCGTGACCCTGTCCGATCCGACCGGCGAGTACGAGGTGCTGTTTCCGCCGGAAAGCTGGCGGCGCTGCCGCGACCTGCTGGAGCCCGGCGCGGCCGTCGCGATCACCGTGCGCGCCCGGGCGCGGGACGGCGAGGTGCGCTTCTTCGGCGACGGCGCCGAGCCCGTGGCCAAGGCGGTGGAGAATGTGGTGGCCGGCCTGCGCGTCCACCTAGCCCCGCGCAGCGCCGAGATCGAGGCGCTGAAGAAACGTCTTGAAGGCGTCGGCAACACGCGGGGCGGCGAGATCATCCTGGTGGCGTCCTTGAGCGCCGGCCGCGAGATCGAGCTCAAGCTACCCGGCCGCTTCACCTTGGATGGCGCGGTGCGCGGCGCGATCAAGACCGCGCCGGGCGTCACCTATGTCGAGGACCTCTAGAGCGCCCTAGTTCGGGTTGTAGTAGGGGCTGTTGAGCGCCCGGTCCCTCTTGGCCTCGGCGCGGGCCCGGGCGGCTTCGCCCGCGGGGGAGAATGGGCCGTTCTGACGCGCCGCATCCTCCCGCTGCCGCCGCGCGGCGGCCTGGGGCGACAACGGATCCGAGACGGGATTTGGCGGGGCGTAGGGCTTGAACTGCTGGGGCGGTCTGTAGCCTTCATACGGATGGTAGGTCGGCTGGGTGGGGCTCGCGTTCGGCGCGCCGGGCAGCTTCGGCAGGCCCGGGAGTTGCGGTGGCTCGATCTGCGCCGCGGCGGCGCTGCCGACCAAGCTGAAGGCCACAATAGTCGTCAGGACACCTCGCATCGCACCCTCCAGGTTGTTCCAGCCGAGCCTACAACGCCCGCCTGAGTTCTCAATATGTTTCGCTTCTAGCGGGCGGACGGTTGATTTTTCGTGGCTGACCCCTTAAGTGCGCGGCTCCAAATCCACACGCAGGTGTTTGGCGACGTGGCGGGGAGACATCCCGCCCGCTTCCATTCCGGTCCCCGACTTGGGGGTTTGCCTGCGGCGGTCAACCGGAAGAAGGACTTAGATACCCATGGCACTGCCCGAATTCTCTATGCGTCAACTCCTGGAGTCCGGCGCGCACTTCGGCCACCAGACCCACCGCTGGAACCCGAAGATGGAGCGCTACATCTTCGGTAGCCGCTCCAACATCCACATCATCGACCTGTCGCAGACCATGCCGCTGCTTCACCAGGCCCTGGTGAAGGTGCGCGAAGTCGCCGCCGGCGGCGGCCGGGTGCTGTTCGTCGGCACCAAGCGCCAGGCGTCCGAGCCGATCGCCACGGCCGCGCGCCGTTGCGCCCAGTACTATGTGAACCACCGCTGGCTGGGCGGCACGCTCACCAACTGGCGCACCGTCTCGGGTTCGATCGCCCCCCTGCGCGAGCTGGAAGGCGTTCTGGAAGGCGAGAGCGGCCGCGGCAAGAAGGAGCTGCTGCAGCTCACCCGCGAGCGCGACAAGCTGGAGCTGTCGCTGGGCGGCATCAAGGACATGGGCGGCATCCCCGACCTGATGTTCGTGATCGACACCAACAAGGAAGCGATCGCGATCCAGGAAGCCCGCAAGCTGAACATCCCGGTGATCGCCATCCTCGACACCAACTGCAGCCCGGACGGCATCACCTTCCCGATCCCGGGCAACGACGACGCAGCGCGCGCCATCCAGCTCTACTGCGACCTGATGGCCGACTCGGTGCTGGACGGCCTCGCCGCCGGCCAGTCGGCGTCGGGCGTCGACCTGGGCGCTTCGGAAGCTCCGATGGAGCCGGCGCTCGCCCGTGCGGACGCTGCGCCGAAGAAGGCCAAGGCTGCTCCGGCCCCGGCGCCGGCCGCTGAGGCTCCGGTCGCGGCGGAAGCCCCGGCTGAGGCCGCCCCCGAGGCGACCCCGGAAGCTGTCGCTGAGGCCCCGGTGGCCGCTGCCGAAGGCGAGGCGGAAGCCACCGCCGAGGCGACCAACGAGGAACAGGCCGGCTGAGACGCAGTCAAAGCGTCTCAGAGGCCGACTATCACCACTCTCTTTCGGGGC